>CAYXDA010000037.1:0-15813 GCA_964463615.1 uncultured Treponema sp. | reverse complement strand
GTTTCATTATCTTTTAAAAGATTTTACTGCGCTTGAAAATGTTTATATGCCTGCCTTTATGGCCGGTGTTCCAAAAAGTAAGGCTGTTGAAAAAGCGAAAATGCTTCTTTCTGATGTCGGACTTTCGGATTTTATGGAACATCTTCCTTCTGAACTTTCCGGCGGTGAACGGCAGCGGGTTGCTGTTGCCCGCGCTTTGGTAAATGATCCTGAACTTATTTTAGCGGATGAACCTACAGGAAATCTTGATCCGGCTAATGCAGCGCTTGTAAGCGACCTTCTTTTTTCTATGGCGGATAAATATAAAAAAACTCTTATTCTTGTTACTCACGATTTGTCCATTGCTGCAAAAGGAAGCGAACGATATTCAATAAATGGCGGAAAGCTTGAAATGATTTCTGACAGCGGAGAATCAAATGACAATTAAGTCTTCTTTTTTGTTCGCAAAGCGGCTTGTTTTTCCGCGCTCTTCAATAAAATCTTCTGCAAGAAAAAGCGTTCTTGGGGCAATGTTTTGCATAGGAATAAGTCTTATTCCGCTTGTCGTTGTAATTTCTGTTTCTGACGGAATGATTGGCGGAATGACAAAAAGAATTATAGGGCTAAGTTCCGGCGACCTTCAGGTTTTTGTTGCGCGCACAAGCGAATATTCTGAATCCTGCGAAAATCTTAACGGATTTGCAAATCTTTTTAGAAAAGTTTCCGGAGTAACAGGGGTTTTTCCGCAGATAGAAGGCGATGCTCTTGCCGCCGGTAAAAATTACCGCACAGGTGCAAGAATCCGCGCTGTTGAACCTGAAATTTTTTCAGAAAACAAGTCTTTTTCCGAACTTTTTAATATAGTCAGCGGAAGTTTGGACAAATTTTCTGCTGAAAAAAATTATGCGGTAATCGGGCAGAAGCTTTCTGAATTGTTGAATTTAAGTCCCGGTGATTCTTTTAGAATTGTTACGGCAAGACAAAATTCCGGCGGTGCCATTTCTCCGAAAGTGTCTTTGCTAAAGGTTGCGGCAATTGTTTCTTCCGGATATCAGGAACTTGATTCTCTTTGGGTTTTTATTCCGCTGGAAGCAGGTTTTTCCGTAATTCCTTCAAAATCAGCAAATTTTTCCGTAATGATTGCCACTGATCAGACGTTTTCCGAAGAACTTGAGTCAATTCAGGAAGAATGCAACGAAATTGCTTATGGTTCCGGGCTTGTTTACAACTGGAAGGAACTTAATGAAAGTCAGTTTGAAAACTTTTCTTCAACAAAAGTTCTTCTGATTTTTATAATGTTTCTTATAGTTCTTGTTGCTGCCGTTAATATCAGTTCGGCTATTGTTATGCTTGTTATGGAACGACGCCGCGAAATTGCAATCTTAAAAAGTATCGGCGGAACAAACCGTGGAATTGCGCTTTCCTTTATTATTGCCGGAGTTGCATGCGGAGTTTGCGGTATTGTAATCGGAATTCCGGTTGGAATTCTTCTTGCTGTTAATGCGAACGGTCTTGTTTCCTTTATAGAAAAAATTGTTAATTTGGTTGCAAAACTTTCATTTGTTGCAGGCGGCGGAAGCGCGGAAACATTTTCTTCAATTCATCTTCTTAATCCGGAATATTATCTTACAACAATTCCTGTTACAGTTCCGGTGAATGAAATTCTTTTGATTTGCGCAGCCGTTATTGTTCTTTCGTTTATAGTTTCAATTCTTCCTGCTGTTAATGCCGGAAAAGAAAAACCTTTGGATATTTTTAGGAAGTCATAATGCTTTGCGATTTGTGTAAAAAAAATCAGGCCAGTCTTTTTTTGGAGGCGGTCGGAAAAAACGGCAAAAAGAAAATAAATTTGTGTTTTCAATGTGCCGCAAACAGAGGAATTGCCGCTCCTGTGCCGGCTCCGAATGCAAAAAATCTTGCTTCGGTCTTTGAAGAAATTGAAAAAATGGAAGCTGAAAACGATGATTTGTCCAGGCGCTTGTGTCCGGTTTGCGCAAGAAGTCTTAGGGATATAAAAAAAACGGGAATTGCAGGCTGCCCGGAATGTTACGAAGTTTTTAAATCTGAAATTAAAGAGGAAATGATAAATTACGGAATTTATTCAGAATACAAAGGTTCAATGCCTAAGCGTCTTGCTTGTTTTAGGAATGCGCTTACAGACAGAGCGGACCTTCAGGCAAAACTTAACAAGGCTGTAAAAGACGAAAATTATGAAAAAGCCGCTGTTTACCGGGACTTTCTGAAAGCTTTGGAGCGCGGCTACGTTGCCGACGGTTCAGAACAAAACAGCAGCAGCGCATCCGGAGGAAAAAATGAGTGAAACAGCACAAATTCCTTGGTATTCACAAAGCGCCTCTTCAGATGATGTAATAATTTCTTCTCATGTGCGTCTTGCCAGAAATCTTGCTAATTTTCCGTTCCCTATGTATCTTTCCGGCGATGATAAAATGCGCGTTCAATCACTGATTTTTGACGGATTTTCTAAAATTCAGTCTGAAAATGAACTTCTTGTTTTTCATGCGCTGAACACAGATGAACTAGAAGGCAGTGGAAGAAGAATTTTAGAAGAAGACGGACTTTTAAAACATATTGATTCTAAAAATAAAAATCAAAAAGAAACCGGGATTGTAATAGGCAAAGAAACTTCATTCAGCGCGCTTATAAATTATGGTGATCATGTAAGGCTTTCTTCGTTCCGTAGCGGTCTTAACATTGAACAGTCGTTCAATGAATGTATTTTGTTTGACCAGAAACTTCAGGATAATTTGCAGTTTGCAGCGACTTATGATTTCGGTTATCTTACAGCGGCTTTTAGAGATACTGGTACCGGAATGAAACTTTCTGCAAGAATTCATATTCCGGGAATTGAAAGAAGCGGAAAGTTCAGGATAATAAGTGATTATCTTTCTGAAAAAAAAATCGCAATAAAACCTGCTTTTCCTGAAATTTCAGACGGTAGCGTTGCCGGCAGTTTTTATCTTATTCATACAACAAGCGCAATGAGCGGAACTGAACTTGATCAGATTGCAGATTTTGAATCGGCTTGTCTTCATATTGCTGAATCTGAACGCAAGATTTTAGCTGATTATGCCGATAATAAAGCGACTGTTGTTTTTAATTCAGTTCTGCGGGCGTATGCTGTTGCAAAATTCAGCATGCTTTTAAGTTTAAGAGATGCGGTTGAAATTATTTCAGACTTGAAAATAGGTTTGAAGTGCGGGTTTCTTTCCGGATTTTCTGAAAATAAAGAAAATGTTTTAAGCGGTTTGCTTTTTAGAATAAAACCCGGACATCTTGGATTTCTTCTGAAAAATGGAAATTTTTCTTTTGAAAAAGATATTCTTAATGATGAAAAAACTAAGATTGACCGCTTAAGGGCATTGATGCTGCAGGAAACTGTTCAAAAACTTTCTTTGAAAAATAGTTAAGGAATAGATATGAATAAATTTTCAAATCGCGCTTCCAGACTTATTTATGCGCTCAGCCAGGATGAGGCGGCAAAATCTGGTTGCAGAGAGGTTCTTCCGGAACATCTTATGATTGCAATTTTAAAATCGGAAGATGGATTGGGTTATCTTTCATTAAAAGAATTGCAGTTTAATCTTTCTGATTTTAAAACTTTTCTTGAAAGTTATGTAAAAAAATTTTCTGAACATTCTGATAAAGATGATTTTGCAGAAATTCCGCAAAGCCGCAGAATGCAGACCGTTCTTGACCTTGCTTATATAGAATCTTGCGCATTGGCAAATCCCTATGTGGGAACTGAACATATTTTGATTGGTGCAGTTCGGGAATCTGGCAGTTCATGCGCCGGTTTTTTTGCAGATGCAAAGATTACACTTGGCGATTTGCGTGAAACTGTAAAAAAAATTCAGAAAGAATTCGCTTCATCTGCAGACTCAAAAGCATTTAAAGATATTGCTGCTGCCACAATTTCAGATTTGTTCGGAAAATCTGCGATAGATGAATTTGCCGATTTTTTGAATTCCGGAACAGATGCTGCGGAAAGCGAATCGGAATATGATTTTGACAGCGATGTTGAGGAAAACTCTGATGACGAATCAGAAAATGAAATGCCTTTAAAAAAATATGGGCAAAGCAAGGCGGACAATTCGTTTCTTGCTGAATTTTCTCGGGATATTACAAAATTAGCAAAGGAAGAAAAAATTGATCCTGTTGTAGGGCGCGAAAAAGAAATAAACAGAATTATTCAGATTTTAAGCCGCAGGACAAAAAATAATCCTTGTCTTGTAGGCGACCCTGGTGTTGGAAAAACTGCAATTGCAGAAGGACTGGCGTATTGCATAGCGAAAGGTAATGTTCCGGAAGGACTTTTGAACAAAAGAATTCTTTCGCTTGATATTGCCTCTATGGTTGCAGGTACAAAATTCCGTGGAGAATTTGAAGAACGCATGAAGCGCATGATGAAAGAATTGAAAAAAGCTGGAAATATAATTCTGTTTATTGATGAGCTTCATACAATAATTGGCGCGGGCGGCCCGGAAGGTCAGATGGATGCGTCTAATATGCTGAAACCTGCTCTTGGCCGCGGTGAAATTCAGATTATCGGAGCAACTTCAACAAAAGAATACACAAGATATATTGAAAAAGATTCAGCGTTGGAGCGTCGTTTTCAGAAAATCAATGTTGAAGAACCTTCAGATAAAGATACTGTAAAAATTCTTGAAGGCATAAAAAATCAGTATGAAAAATTTCATGGAATTATTTATGACGAAGATGTTATTCCTCTGATAGTAAAACTTACACGCCGCTATATTCATGAACGTTTTTTGCCGGATAAAGCAATTGATATTCTTGACGAAGCCGGCGCTCAGAAAAAAATTATTGAGGACGAAAAACCTAAGGATTTTTCACTTTTGGAAAACGAAATCAATAATCTTGTTGCTAAAAAGCAAAATTTTGTAAAAAATCAGGATTACGAAGCGGCGGCTCAAGTCCGCGATGAAATTATAACGCTAAGACGAAAACTGGAACTTCGTACTGAAAACTGGAAGAAAAACGGTTCCGGAATAAAAAAACATGTTACAACTAAAGATATTTGCCGCATTATAGGCGAAATGACCGGAATTCCTGTAGAACAGCTTGATTCTTCAGAAACTTCACGGCTTTTAAATATGGAAGCGGAAATGCACAAGACCGTAATCGGTCAAAAAGATGCCGTTCATACAATAAGCGGTGCAATCCGCAGAAACCGCGCAGGAATTTCGTCTCCTAAACATCCGATTGGCTCTTTTATATTTCTTGGCCCTACTGGAGTTGGAAAAACTCAGCTTGCAAAAGCTCTTGCCAAGTTTATGTTCGGTTCTGAAGAACAGCTCATCCGGATTGATATGTCTGATTTTATGGAAAAACACAATGCCAGCCGCTTGGTAGGCGCACCTCCGGGATATATCGGTTACGAAGACGGCGGAGTTCTTACGGAACAGGTTCGCCGCCATCCGTATTCTGTTGTTCTGCTGGATGAAATTGAAAAAGCTCATCCGGATGTTTTTAATCTTCTTCTTCAGCTTTTGGAAGAAGGCGAGCTTAGCGACAATCTTGGGCATACGGTAAATTTCCGCAATACAGTTGTAATTATGACAAGCAATGCTGGTGCAAGACAAATTTCAAGGGAAAATCTGCTCGGCTTCAATACGGAAAAAAATGGAATTCTTTCCTACGAAACAATAAAAAGCAATGCGATGAACGAATTGAAAAAACTTCTTAATCCGGAACTCATTAACCGCATTGATGATGTTATTGTTTTTGAACCGCTCGGCAAAAAAGAAATCAGCCAAATTCTTGATATTCAGATTGCGGAACTTTCCGGTCGGCTTTCGGAAAAAAAACTTTCGGTGGAAATAAAACCGCAGGCAAGAGAATATCTTGTTGAAAAAGGCTATGAACCGTCTTTTGGTGCGCGCCCGATGCGTCGTCTTATACAAAAGGAAATAGAAGATCCGCTTTCAACGGAACTTCTTTCTTGTGACGGCGAAGATTTTAACAAAGTTTCTGTTGACTTTATAAATGGCAAACTTTCTGTAACTCTTGAAAAAACAGATTACAAACTTACACAGAAAGTTTCCGTTGAAAGTGTAAAAAAGGAAAATATTCTTAAATGAAAAGAAAACTGATTTTTGTCGTTTTGATAATTTTTGATTTTCTTGCTGTTGTTTCCGCGCAGGTAAAAATAGGCATTCTGAAAGGAACTGCTTCAATTCCGTTTGCCTATCTTTACAGTCAGAACTCAGAAAATTACACTTTCGCAGTCTTTGAAAATCCTGAGGAACTTTTTTCCCGAATGCAGAGCGGTCTGATAGATGCGACGGTTGTTTCTTCTCTTGCTGCTGAAAGACTTGCGCAGGAAACAAATAATGCCGTAACTGCAGCTGCGGTCGTAAGTACAAGCGATTTTTATATTGTGGGAAGAAATTCCGGAAGAATAAGTTTTTCTTCTTTGGTCGGAAAATCTGTCTGTGTAGCTTCAAAAGGTCTTGCATATAAAATGTTCCTGTATCTTCTTGAAAAAAATCAAATTCCGGTTGAAGAAGGGCCGGGTGGCGTTAATATTGTGACTGTTGAAAATCAAAGACAGGCTCTTTCTTGTCTTATTGAATCAAAAAGCGATTTTGCGCTGCTTTCCGGGGCTGCCCTGCAGGAAGCTTTTCTGCGTTTCAAACAATTCAAAAAAAATATCAATTTGCAGGAACAGCTTCAATTGGTGGAAGGAAACGAAAAACTTGTTCCGCTTCAAGTTCTTGTTGTGCGTTCACAGTTTTGCAAAGAACAGTCAAGACTTTTTCAGCAGTTAAAAAACGATGTTGAAACGTCTATTGATGAGGCTTTACGAAAACCGAATACTATGGCGAAGATTATAGAAGAAAATGATTTTGGTGTAAGCCGTAAAGTATGTGTAAAAATAATTCTAAATTCGAACTTTAATTTTATTCCGATAAATGATGAATTTCGTCTGTGGTAAATCTGTAAAATTCAATTTGAGCCTGCTTTGAAAATAAATTTGAAATCCGGATTTGTTAATTCATATTATTTTATTATTCAGAATTTGTTTGAAAACTTTTTGAACTTATTCCATAATTTTTAATGAAAATTTCTGACTAAAAAACGTGATAAAAAAATGCGATTAATTGTCAATAAGCGATTTATAAATTATAATATAATCTATGATAAAAGAATTTTTGAATTACGATACAGTTAGAAATGATGCATTGAAATTGGCTTACAAAATTTACAACGAAGACCATTTTGTTCCTGATGTAATTTACTGCTCGCTGCGCGGCGGTGCTTATATGTCCAACGTCATAAGCGAATACTATAAAATAGTACGAAAAGACAAACATCCTGTGCTTTATGCTGCTGTTGTTGCCCGCTCGTATTCGGATGTCCGCAAGGCAACTCCGCGCGTTTATGTTGACGGCTGGACTTATCCGCCAAAAAATTTGCGCCCCGGTGATCAAATCATGCTTATAGATGATATTTATGATTCAGGAAACACAATCGATGCTCTTGTTAATATTCTTTATGATTATGGAGTTCCGCGCGAAAATATCAAAGTTGTTGTTCACGATTTTAAGGAATTTAAATACAAAGAGCAGCCTCCTGTAAAACCGGATTATTGGTGCAGAAAGTTTGTTATAAATACTCCGGAAGACGACAGATGGATTCATTATATGAGCCACGAACTTGTGGGGCTTTCATCAAAAGAGCTTGAAGAAAATTATTTTAAGCAGGATCCGGAACTTAGAAAAGTTTTGGAACCTATTCTTGTTGACGGAAAAAAATGAAAATATTGAACCGACTTTTTACTTTTTTGATTTTATCCTTAATTTCTTCTGCGGCATATTCCCAGTATATTGTAAATCCGGTTCCGGGAACTTGGGCAAACAAGCAGGTTCTGGTTGTAAACGCTCCGGCAGAAAACAGCGTTTACTATTCTTTAAGCGGCGAGGACCCTGAAAAATCAGGAATTGCTTATGACGGTCCTGCGCTTATAGATACGGACGGAGATGTTTCAATTGTTGTTGCTGTTATTGATGAAAAAGGTAAAAAAACGCTTGAAAAAGTTGAATATAAAGTAAAGCCGGTTTCTCTTCCTGAAAATGAAGAGGCGTATAATTTTATAGAAAATATAACCGCCGCAGGTTTTATTGATTATTCTGCAGGAGATGTTTTTACAATTCCAAGTTCTCTTGAATATTCTTTCGGTAAAGAAATTTTGGAACTTGAAAGTGGAACCTCTCTTACAATGGATAAAAAATCCGTTCTGTCGCGCGCTCTTCCATGTACAGTTTCTGACGGAGATGCTTTTTGGCGTTTTATAATTCTTGTTCATCCGGTTGCTTCCGGACAACTTTCAAGAAAAGATGTTCCGTTTGAAATTTCAAATTGGACGAATGTTACAATAAAAGATAAAAAACTTATTTATAAAATCGATGACGGCTGGTGGTTTCTTCCAAAAAAAAGCATAAAGTTGGACAGAACGAAAAGTCATATGATTTCATGGCAGGATATTAATTACAGTTCTGAAAATATTGTAAAATTTTTTGTTCTGCCGCCAAAACCTCAGATAAAAACGCAGGAAATGTCACATGGGGAAATAACAGTTTTTTGCGACGGAGAAGAAGGCTATAAATTTGGAATTCTTGGAACGGACGGTAATTCTTCTGAACTTTTTGACCAGATTACAATTGATACGTTTGAAGGCGACAATTTTAAAGGTGAGATTGAAGCAGGGGTTTACTTTGATTCTGTTTATCAGGGAAAAATGGCAGTTCATTTTGATGTTCATAAAAAACTTCCGTTAAAACCTGTTATAACATCTTCTGTAAAGGGAAATTTCATAAGAACAGATACTGAAATTTCAATATCTTCTCCTGAAAAAAATAAGATTTTTGCAAGCATTGCGGGACCTGTTGTTTTGGATGAAGATTATTCATTGAATGATTCGCAGGAAACTTTGTTCAGTCTTGCTGCTCCGCAGTTTGTTCCTTTAAAGAAAAGCGTTTTTACTCTTTCTTCCGGCGTGAATGGTGCTGCCGCATACAAAATACTTGCCTATTGCCAGGATTCTTCCGGTTTTAAGAGCAAAACTTCTGAATATACTGTGATTATTGACAACTGCAACTATTATGTGGACAGCCGCAATACTTCAGAAGAAGCCGTTTCTAAAGCGGACGGTTCTGCTTTACATCCTTTTACGGCTTTTCACGATGTGATTCCTCTTCTGGAAAATTCAAGATATGTTCATTTAAGAGTTTTCGGTGAAGTTTTTGCGCCTAATGAGAAAATTGTTATAAATTCAAATTGGTCAATCGAAGGAAAGGAAGCCGCGCGCCTTGTTGTAGGACCTAATACTTTGTTCGATGTGCGCAACTCAAGCCTTGCGCTTGATAACATTGTAGTTTCTCTTGAAGAGCATAGTGATTCCGATGGTTTTTCGCTTTTTAACGTAGACCGCGGAGTTCTTTATTTGAATAATGTTGAACTTGGTTGTGTTTACGGAAAAAATGGAACTGTAGTTAATGCGGACAATTCTGTCGTGAATATTGAAAATTCAGGAATTACATCTTCTGCGGATGTTTATTCGTGCATAATTTCTTCTGTAAATTCAAAACTCAATATAAAAAAATCCCGCATTTCTTCAGTCGGGCAGACTTCTGTTAATTTTTCTGCTCAGGGCGGTCTGTTTGAACTTAAGGATTCTTACTGCAAAGTAACCGGCTCAATGGGGCGCATTGCCGAACTTTTCGACACTTATTCGACAATCGAAAGAAACACATTTACCGGTGATTTGATAAAAGCTGCAGGAAGCGGTTCGGCAGTTTATTTTGATTCAAAAAATACTTCTGTCGAATATTCAAAAAATACAGAAACAGGATTTTAAACTCTTGTTTAAGGATATTGTTTTGCCAGAATTTTTTTTATGCGGATTGGACGAAGCCGGTCGTGGTCCTTTAGCAGGTCCGGTAACCGCAGGTGCGGTAATTCTTCCGCCGGATTTCCCGGTCGAAATTTTAAATGATTCAAAAAAACTTTCTGAAAAAAAGCGTGAAGCGGCAGAAAAAATTATAAAAGAAAAAGCGTGCTGGGGAATCGGAATTGTTGATCACGAAACAATAGACAGAATTAATATACTTCAGGCAAGCTTATATGCAATGCATCTTGCTTTTGAAATGATGTTTATAAAACTTCCTGATTGGGCAAAAAAATATGGAATTTCCGATTATTTAGTAAACTGTATAACAGACGGAACTTCTGTTCCGAAAATAAATTGCGCCAAAATAACTTGCGAACCAAAAGCGGACGGAAAATATCCGGCTGTAATGGCGGCAAGCATAATTGCAAAAGTCGGACGCGACCGTATTATGTGTGAAATGGACAAACTTTATCCGCAGTACGGCTATTCAAAGCATAAAGGCTATCCCACAAAAGCGCACCGCGAAATTTGCCGTAAAATCGGTCCATCACCGATTCAGCGGCTTTCGTTCAAATATTGATAAAAAAATTTATTCTTCTGATTTTGTTTCTTCTTTCTGTCTTTTTGAAACTACGTGAATTCTTCCTGTACGCTTGATGCCGTCGTTAGGATTTCTTTCGTTTTCCATTTTTACTCTGTATATTTTTTTTGTTTTTTCTTCTTTTGCCGCTTTTCGTTCTGCTCTTAATTTAGCCCGCGCTTTTCTGTCTTTTTCAATAAAACTGATGGAACGATCTAAGCCTTGAAGAACCTTTTGCATGTCATCGGCAAAAATTGCAATCTGATGGCGGTCACCGTCAACTCCTTCTCGATTTTTGCTTTCTACAATCTGAAGAAAAACGTCACCAGTCCGGTTTTCCTTTACATTAAAAAAATAAGAACGGTTATCAAGATAAACTTCTGTTGTGAAAAGTTCTCCGCGTGTTCCCATAGTTTGCCTTCCTTAGAAATGTTTTGTTTGTATAAAATAACCTAGAATTCAAATTTAATCAATAATTTTGCATTTTCCGCTAATTGAATTTTTTTGCGATTTCCGCAACTTTTTCAAAAAGTTCCTGCATTGCTTTTTCTGTAGTTTCCGAACCAAAACTGAAGCGAACGGCATTTTCCGATTCATCTTTGGAAATATTCATCGCTTCAAGTACAGGACGATTGTTTTTTCGGCTTGAACATGCGCTTCCTGTGGAAATGTAAAAACCTTCCGCATCCAAAGCCCGCAACATAACTTGTCCAGGAATGTTTTTGAATGCTGCCTGAACTATCCATGGAGAATAAAGCTCTGGATTTTCAATGCGGGAAGCCGGAATTATTTTGCAACCTTCAATATCCGAAAGCGATTTTACAAAGTTTCTGCAATAAAGTTTTTGCGCTTCAAAGCGTTCTTCCATTTTTTTGTTTTGAGCAGAAATGACGTATTTTTCAAGACATTTGCTGAAAGCAACTGCTCCGTAAACATTTTCTGTTCCTGAGCGGATTCCCTTTTCCTGACCACCGCCGCGCAAAAACGGTTCAAACGGCTCTTTTGAATAAAGAAGTCCGATTCCACGCGGACCGCAAATTTTGTGTGCGCTGAAAGCCGCGCTGTCTATTCCTTTTTTGTTTAAGTCAATCGGAATTTTTCCTGCCGCCTGTACACAGTCAATATGAAATTTTGGTTTTCTTCGGCCTTCTGTAGCTTTTACAATCGCATCTGCAATTTTGTATATCGGCTGAATTGCTCCGGTTTCGTTGTTTACTGCCATTACCGCAACAAAAACAGTTTCCGGTTTAAGCAAAGAAACAACAGTTTCCGGTTGAATTATTCCGCTTTTATCAGACGGAATTTGTTCAACGGAAATTCCGCACTTTTTTAATTCTTCCGCCATTTCCCGTACTGCAGGATGTTCAATTGAACTGAAAAGAACGTGCGGCTTTCCCGGACGGTTTAAAATTGAAAGAAGAGGAATGTGGTCGCTTTCTGTTCCGCCGGAAGTAAAATATAAAGTGTTAGCGTTTACTCCAAGTGCTTTTGCACATTTGTTTTTTGCATTTTCCAGGATGTTACGCGCTTCTTTTCCCGCAGAATGAATGCTGGAAGGATTCCCCCAGTTTTCCAGAGTTTCGCTTAATGCTTCTTTTAAAATTTCTGAATCCGTAGGGCTTGTTGCCGCCCAATCAAAATAATGTTCCTTTTGCTGTTCCGTCATTTTTTTTGCCTTTTATTTTAAGACGGCAAGAATTTTGTCATCATCAATTTCTTCTGTAAACGGTTCACACAAATCTTTTAAAAGCGTACATCTTATTTTTCCGGAAGTATTTTTTTTGTCCTTCCGCATTGCTGTTATAAGACGTTCGCTGAATCCTCCGCCTACAATAAATGGCGGAACCGCTTGCGTGCACCAGCCGAAAGTCTTTAGAACAGAAAGAACCTCATCCTTAAAAGATTCCTTGCAATATTCAAGTCTTGCGCAAAGGCAGACCGCCCTTCCGATTCCCCAGGCAACAGCATCCCCGTGCGCGATTGTTCCAAGTCCGGCTACAGTCTCAAGCGCATGTCCAAAAGTGTGTCCCAAATTCAAATACATACGTATATTTTTTTCAGTAAAATCTTGTTCAACAACTTTTGCCTTTGCTGTTGCACATTTTGTTATTACTGTAAAAATTGTTTCTTCGTCACCGTTTAAAAGCTTTTCCGGTTCATTTTTGAAAATGTCATAAAGCTCTTTGTCGTAAAGAAGCCCGGTTTTTATTGCTTCTCCAAGTCCTGAACGGTATTGCCCTTTAGGAAGATATTTTACAAAGCCCGGAAAAATATGAATTTCTTGCGCCGGCCAGAAAAATCCGACCATATTTTTATAGTTTTTAAAATCGCAGCCTGTCTTTCCGCCGATGGAAGCATCTACCATTGCAAGCAGAGTTGTGGGCACAAACTGGCATGCGGCTCCGCGCTTAAAAAGAGCGGCTGCAAAACCTGTCATATCGCAAATTACGCCTCCGCCGATTCCTACAAACAAATCTTTGCGCGAAAAACCAGCGTCAACCGCTGTTGAAACGATTTCAAGAACGCTGTCTATTGTTTTGTAAGGCTCTCCGGAACCAAGTATTACAAGCAAATCATCTCCGCAAACACCGTCTTCAAATTTGGAAATAAATGATTCCATTACAGGAAGTGTTGCAACAGTTGCGTCAGTTACAAAGCAGCGTCTTTTTCCGTCCGCGGAATTTCCCGGTTCATAAATGGAAAGCAAATCAGGAACTCCAGGAGTAAACGTAATTTTAGTTTGTGCAGTTCCCGGATTTATTGGAGGATAGATAATATTTAATGTTTCTTTCTGAAAAGCCATAAGGCTATTTTAGTAGTTTTTGGAATCCATTGCAACAAAATCGGCGTGAACTTTTTCAACTCTTGCAATTTCCCGCTCAAGCATTTTTCCGTAATCAAGTTCGCCTGTTTTGATTCTCTCGCGCTCGTCTTCCCAATTCTGAAGCTCTGTTATAAAAAGAAAATTAAAATCTTTTGTGTTTGCCTTTTCTGCCCAAATTTGAGCTTCCTGCCAGTAGTAAAGTCCTGCTTTGTAGCATGAAAGCGATTTTTCAAGATTTCTTATATATTCATCTTGCCAAGGCGCATCATAGAATTTTGCAACCTTTTTGTCGTATGTTCTTCCAAGTCTAAGATGCTGTTCAATAAGTTTCAGATTTATATGCATTTGAAAAAGATAGCGGTATTTTTCCCACTGTTTTTCTGTATCAATTTTTGCGCGCGCATAAAGCGGATTTGCAAAGTCCGCCTGAGCCGCTTTTTCAAGCCAATAGATATTTTCTATGCAGTCGTCCGGATATTGCTGGTAGTGAACGTGGTAAAGTCTGTACCAGTCTTCTTTGTATTTTACCATGTAGGCGCTGCTTTGTGCGGCGCAGAATATCGCAAAAAAAATGCAGAGGACAAAAAATTTAAAATTTTTCAAACTTGTCTTTTTCACAATAAAAATATCGGAAAAAAAAACATTCAAATTAAGCAAGAAAATTTAATTTTAAAATTGATTTTAAGGGCGGCTGGCTCGGGTTTCGCAATGCTCAACCGCTTCGCCAACGGGCTATGGCGTTATAAAATTGGGCAAATAAGCGCTGTCTTGAACTTTGTTTTCTTTATTCAATTCTTACTGAAAAATCAGAATAGTCTGCATCTGCCCAATTTTTCCGTTCAAACTCGCTCCGCTCGTTCGAACCCTCGCGGGCGCATATCCCTCCCGCAAGTGGCGCAAGCAAGCAGGGCGAACTGTAAGCGGTCCCTCCCGTAAAAAATGTTAAAGCGTGCTTTTTAGAGTTTCAAAAATATCGTTTTCTATTTCTTCAATGGATTTTTCCGCATCGATTTCTATAAGTTTCATTCCTCTGCCTTTTTCGCCTTTGTATTCATTCATAATCTGGTCGTAAATTGCGGCAGTTTTTTTCTGAAAATCAAGTTTTTCGTAAATTTCTTTGGATTGTCCGCGGCTTTCCACTCTTGCAAGCGAAATTTCCGGGTCAATTTTAAAATAAAAAAGATATTCTGGAAGCGGAAAAACGCTATTTAAAAGTTCCGGCAGCTCTTTGCCGCATGAAACCGACTGATATGCCAAACTTGAAAAAAAGTAACGGTCGCTTAAAACTTTTTTTCCGTTTTCAGTCTGCCATACAATACCTTTTTCGCCGAAAATATGTTCGCATCTGTCTGCCGCAAAAAGATAAGATGCAGTTTTTTCATTAACTTTAAATTCGCCTTTTAACATTCTGCGAAGAAATTTGCCTGTTTCATTTTCCGTTGGTTCAGAAGTAACAAAAACATTCTGCTTTCCGATCCGTTCTGCAAGCCGTTTTATTTGCGTTGTTGTTCCGGCTCCGTCAATTCCTTCAAAAACAATAAAATTTCTTAAAATCATTTTTTTATATTAGCACAATTTTGGAAAATTTGTTAGTTGCAAATGTGTTTCTGGTAAGTTTTGCTCTTTAATTTTTGCAGAACGTTAAAAAATTCAGCTTTCAGTCAATCTTGCACAATCTTTGAAATTAATGTTTTATCCGCATTTTCGTTTTCTGTTTCTTTCCGAAAACTATATAAAAATTCTTAAAAATCAAGTAAAATATAAAGTCTGAACGATGAAACGGCTGTCTTTAAAAGAAATACTTGCATTTTCAATTTTTCTTCTCGTTGTTGTTTCTGCAACTCTGATTGTTCGGCCTATGCACAAACTTGTTTCTGTTGAATTGAACAAAGTTGTGCAAAATGCTTGTCAGACTGTTGAAGAAAACTCTGGACTTTCCGTTTCTTACGAAAAACTTTCGCCTTCAATTCTGACGGGGCTTTACGTAAAAAATATAACGCTGAAAGATGCCGCAACAGAAAAAATTGTTGCAAAAATAAAAAAAACAGTTGTGCGCTACAGTATTTCCGAATTTTTAAAAGGCAATGGAATAAATTCTGTAAAATATTTTGGAATAGACGGCTTTTCTCTTGAAGTTGATTCGGAAAATGCGTTTATAAAAAAACTGATTGAAAATAATCAGGAAAAAGATTCAGATAAAAAAAATCAGGAAGAAGAAAATTCCGGCAGGATTGTAAAAAATATTCAGAATCTTACGTCACTGCTTCCATTTGATGTTTACATAAGAAATGTTCATCTGATTTTTAAAAAGAATGAAAATGTGGCGGATATCAATTTTAAAAAAGCCGCTCTCACATATCTGAAGAACAGCAATGTTCTTCAGGTAAAAACTTCCGGCGGAACTTTAGTCCGTCTTAAAAATCAGAAAATTTCGTTCGGATTTGCCGCATCCGGTTCTGTAACAGAAAATTTTGAAGGAAGCCTGCTTTCCATGAG
>CAYXDA010000036.1:0-15864 GCA_964463615.1 uncultured Treponema sp. | reverse complement strand
ACCTGCGACATCCTGGTCCCAAACCAGACGCGCTACCAGCTGCGCTACATCCCGTTGCGTATTTAATAATATATAAGAAAATAAAAAAAGAATCAATACTAAAAGTATTGTTTTTGTAAAAAAATTATTTTTTTTCGTTATGCTCATCAAAGTTTTTGTCCGCTTTCCAGTCAGTTTCTTTTTCTAAAAGCATTTCCGCATCTTCGCGTCCTTGATGTGCAGACCATTTTGAAAACGAAAGGTTATTGTTTTTTTTAACTGCAAAGCGGTGAGAGTATTGATCTCTCATTATTTTATAATATTCGTTGTCATCCATAAAATTTCGTGAAAGTTGTAAAATTTCCGCAAATAACACAGATTTTTGCGAATTGCAAAAATCTGTGAAAATCTGCGGAAATTTTCATTGTTAAATTCCCATTGTATGATTTTCTACTTTGTCTTTAACGTAAGCAATGAATTCTTCAATTTTCATTGTTTTCTGTTCAAGACCACTTGATTGTCTGAATCTTACAGTAACAGTTCTGTTTTCTTTTTCCTGCTCGCCGACAACAAGAATATAAGGAGTTTTGTGCTCTTTTGTAATCATCTTGATTTTCTGACGCATATTATCGTCGGTTATGTAAGCTGCGGAACGGATGTCATTCTGAAGAAGGATATCATTAAGCTCTTTTGCATAATCGTCAAAGGCGTTTGAAACAGGAACGATAGCCGCCTGTTCGAATGCAAGCCAAGTTGGGAATGCACCTGCAAAGTTTTCTATAATAATTCCGATGAAACGTTCCATTGAGCCAAGAATTGCCCGATGAAGCATGACCGGATGATGCTTTTGGTTGTCTGAACCGATATATGTTGCATCAAGCCGTTCTGCGCTTGGAAGCTGGAAGTCAACCTGTATTGTTCCGCACTGCCACTCGCGTCCCAGGCAATCAAAAAGTTTGAATTCAAGTTTTGGTCCGTAGAAAGCGCCTTCTCCCGGTTGAATTTCATATTCAAGTCCTGCGGCGTGACAAGCGTCGGACAAATCTTTTTCCGCGCGCTGCCAAGTTTCAAGATCGCCTACATGATCTTCTGGCATTGTTGAAAATTTTACAACCAGTTCATTGAAGCCGAAATCTTTATAAACTTTTTTAAGGAGTGCGCAGAATTTAGTAACTTCGCTTCCGATTTGTTCTTCTGTGCAAAGAATATGTCCGTCATCCTGAACGAATCCGCGGACGCGCATAATTCCATGCAAAGTTCCTGATGGTTCGTTACGTACGTCGTGTCCGAATTCTGCAAGGCGTAATGGCAAATCTTTGTATGAACGCAATTTGCTCTTAAAAATCTGAATTGCACCAGGGCAGTTCATCGGTTTTATTGCAAAAAGACGTTTTTCGGATTCTGTTATGAACATATTTTTCTGATAATGTCCCCAGTGTCCGGATTTTTCCCACAAGCTGCGCGGCATTATTGCCGGTGTGTTTACTTCCTGATAACCGTCGCGGCGGACCATTTTCCGCATGTAATCTTGGATTACAGTATAAATTGTCCATCCGTTCGGATGCCAGAAAATCTGTCCCGGATCTTCACTTTCCAAGTGGAACAAATCCATTTCAACGCCGAGTTTTCTGTGGTCGCGTTTTTCTGCTTCTGCAAGCATTGCAAGATAATCTTTTAAGTCATTCGGTTTTTCAAAGCAAAGTGCATAGATTCGGGTAAGCATAGGTTTGTCTGAATCGCCACGCCAGTAAGCGCCTGCGATTTTGTTCAACTTGAATGCCTGTCCGTTAATTTCTTTTGTGTTTTTTACGTGCGGTCCGCGGCATAAATCCAGAAAACCGTCCTGTTCATAAGTTGTGATGATTTCGCCTTGCGGTAAATCGTTTATAAGTTCAATTTTGTAAGGTTGGTCGGAAAAAAGTTTTAGAGCTTCTTCTTTTGAAACTTCCTTTTGTACAAAATCGTGGTTTCCTGCAATGATTTTGCGCATTTCTTTTTCTACTGTGCCAAAGTTTTCTTCGGTAAATTTAGTGTCTTTCGGAAAATCAAAATCATAGTAAAAACCGTTTTCAATTGCCGGTCCAATCGCAATTTTAGTTCCAGGAAACAGCTTAAGAATCGCTTCTGCCATAACGTGAGCGCAACTGTGCCTGATTGTCTGTAATTTTTCGTCAGCCATAACTTACCTTCAATAAAAAATATTGTTTTATAATATCACGTGGGTAATTTTATTACAATAATATATTGCTTGTGCGTCTGGAAATCGCCTTTTGTCCGGATTTTTTTGAGTGCAGCAAAATCGTTATGTCATGTTATGAATTGATTTTTAAGTTGTAAATGCGACTTTTCTGTCTGCAATAATTATATAGAAAAAAAAAAGTTATAATGCTATACTCGTGATATTGTGGCGATGTTTAGTAATGATAAAATAATAATTCGCGGAGCAAGAGAACACAATCTTAAAAATATTGATTTGGATATTCCGCGGAACAAACTTGTTGTAATTTCAGGACTTTCCGGTTCCGGTAAGAGTTCACTTGCGTTTGACACTCTTTTTGCGGAAGGGCAGCGCCGCTATATGGAAAGTCTTTCTTCTTATGCCCGTCAATTTCTGGGAAGCATGGACAAGCCTGATGTCGATTTGATAGAAGGGCTTTCTCCGGCGATTTCTATTGAACAGAAATCTACGAATAAAAATCCGCGCTCTACAGTCGGAACAATTACTGAAATTTATGATTATTACAGACTTTTGTTTGCGCGTGCCGGTCATCCTCATTGTCCGAAGTGCGGAAGAGAAATAAAAGAACAGTCTGTGGATCAGATAATTGATTCGGTTATGTCTTGGCCTGAAGGAACAAAAATTCAAGTTCTTGCTCCTGTGATAAGAGGAAAAAAAGGTGAGCATGCGAAAATTATTGAAGATGCAAAAAAATCCGGTTTTATCCGTGCGCGCATCGATGGTGTTATGGCAAGCCTTGATGATCCGATAAAACTTGACAAGCAGAAAAAGCATACTATAGAAATTGTTGTTGACAGAATTGTTGTCGGACCGGATTCCAGAAAACGTGTTGCGGATTCTGTGGAAACAGCTCTTGAAAGTGCGAACGGAATTATTGTTGTTACAAAGCGAGTGGAAGATAAAGATGTTGAAGTTTTTTTCAGTCAGAAAAATTCTTGTCCTGATTGCGGAATTTCTATTCCTGAACTTCAACCGCGGCTTTTTTCATTCAATAATCCTTTTGGAGCTTGTCCGGAGTGTACTGGTCTTGGACAGAAAATGGAATGGGATATGGATAAGATAATTCCGGACCGCAATAAAAGTTTCAATGAGGGCGGATTTGCTTTTTATAATCCGGAAAGCGAATGGAATTATTCTATGTTCAGCGCAGTTGCGGAAGAAGGCGGATTCAGCCTTGATACACCGATAAATAAGCTTACGGAAAAGCAGTACGACTATTTGTTGAATGGTGACGAAAACAGAAGAATACACTGGATTTACAAAAAACAGAGCGGCGAAGGTTACAGCGAGTATAACCGACCTTGGATGGGAATTCTTTCTGATATGAGGCGCCGTCATGCGGAAGCTTGGGGACAGGCGCAGAGAGAACGGATTGAAGAAAAATTTATGTCTGTTTCTGAATGTTCAAGTTGTAAAGGACAGCGTTTGCGTCCGGAAGCGCTAGGAGTTACGCTTGGCGGAAAAAATATATGGCAGCTTTGTTGTCTTTCCGTAAAGGAAACGATTGATTTTTTTGATAATCTTAAACTTTCTGAAAATGAAGAAAAAATTGCGCTCCAAGTTTTAAAGGAAATCCGTTCGCGCTTGAAATTTTTAAAAGATGTCGGACTTGATTATTTGACTTTGGAACGGGCTGCAGAAACTTTATCTGGCGGAGAAGCGCAGCGGATTAGGCTTGCAACTCAGATTGGTTCTGCTCTGACAGGGGTTATGTACATTCTTGATGAACCGTCTATCGGTTTGCATCAGCGGGACAACCAGCGGCTTATAGATACGTTGACTTATTTGCGGGATCAGGGCAATACGGTTGTTGTTGTTGAGCATGATGAGCAGACTTTGCGGACTGCTGATTTTCTTGTGGATATTGGTCCTGGAGCGGGAATTCATGGCGGCAGCATTGTTGCGGCGGGAACTCCGGAAGAAGTTATGAAAGTCAAGGAAAGCAAAACCGGACAGTATCTTGCCGGTACTTTGCGTATGGACATTCCTTCCGAACGAAGAAAAGGTAACGGACATAAACTTACACTTTCCGGTGTTACAGAACATAATTTAAAGAATGTTTCTGTTGAGATTCCGCTTGGTACATTCACTTGCATAACGGGTGTTTCCGGCTCCGGAAAATCAACATTGATGAGTGACGTTCTTTATCCGCTTCTTTCAAACAAAATAATGAGGACTTCTTATCCTGTGGGCTCATATAAAGAAATTCACGGAACAAGTCATATTGATAAAGTTATAAATATTGATCAAAGTCCTATCGGCCGCACTCCTAGAAGCAATCCCGCAACTTATGTGGGTGTTTTTGACAGCATTCGTGATCTTTTTGCAGAAACTCCGGAGGCAAAAGCAAACGGCTATTCAAAAGGAAGGTTCAGTTTTAATGTGAAGGGCGGACGTTGCGAAAATTGTCAGGGAAGCGGAACTATAACAATAGAAATGAACTTTTTGCCTGACGTTTTTATAACTTGTGATGTGTGCGGTGGAAAACGTTTTAATAAAGAAACTTTAAGCGTTTTGTACAAAGGCAAAAACATTAACGATGTTCTGAATATGACAATAGAAGAAGCGTGCGATTTTTTTGTTTCAATTCCGCATATTTCACGAAAACTTGAAACGTTAAAATCTGTGGGGCTGGGATATATTCAGCTTGGACAAAGTGCGCTTACGCTTTCCGGCGGTGAAGCCCAGCGTGTAAAACTTGCAAATGAACTGGCCCGGGTTTCTACAGGAAAAACTTTGTATATTATGGATGAACCTACAACCGGTTTGCATTTTGCAGATGTAAAACAGCTTATGAGCGTGATACAGCGTCTTGTTAATCAGGGAAATTCTGTTATTATGATTGAACACAATCTTGATGTAATCTGCCAGGCAGATTATATAATTGATTTGGGGCCGGAAGGCGGTTTTAGAGGCGGAAATATAATTGCAACAGGCACTCCGGAAGAAGTTGCGCGCGTAAATGAAAGTTATACCGGTCAGTTTATAAAAGAAATGCTTTTCAGAAAAAAATAACAGCAGATCTTAATAATATGAAAAAAAGTCTTTACAGGGCAAAAAAAATATTATTTCTCATTCTAATTTTTTTAAGCGGATTTTTGTTTGCGGAAGAAAAATCTGAAATTAGAAATGAAAATTCTATAAAAACCGAAGTACTGTCGGAATCTGAAAATAAAAATTCAACAGATGGTGATAAATCTGAAAAAAAAGATTCAATTGAAGAAAAGTCTGAATCTACAGAAATAGAAACAGACTCTCTTTCTGAAAATAAAACGCAAAGTGCGGAAGATGCGCAGAAAAATGACGGAGAGAAAAAAACAGAGCGTACTACAATCAGTATAGACAACGCGCGCGCTACAAAATACGAAAAAGACAAAGAAACCGGGAATGATGTTATTATTCTTAGCGGAAATGTAAAGGTCAGCGTGTCGCGCGGAAGTGCTAAAAATGTAATAAGTGCGGATTCAATCCGCTATGACAGAACAACTGAAATGATGTATGCCGAGGGAAACGTTGAACTTGAACAGACAACGGAAAGTGCGGGAAGTCAGACGGTTTCTGCAAGTTCGCTTATGTTCAATACGGCAACTCTTGAGGGAATTTTCGATGATGGGCGTGTTGTTCAGGTTCAGTCTGATGCTATTAATCTTCCGGCCGGTTCAACTTTGATTGTTGCAAGCGATATTTTCGGACGCAGCGAATCTAATACGATAACTTTTAAGAACGGAGAATTAACTTTTTGCGATGATGAAGATCCTCACTGGAGAATCAAGGCAAGCAGAATATGGCTTTTGCCTGGCGGAGAATTTGCTTTTTTAAATGCAAGACTTTTTGTAGGTCCGGTTCCTGTTTTTTATCTTCCTGCATTTTATTATCCGAAAGATGAACTTATTTTTAATCCTGTTTTCGGGTATGACAAGCGTAACGGTTATTATGTTCAGACTACAACATATCTATATGGAAGAAAACCTCTTGATACAACAACAAATTCTTCATCAGAAGACAGTGACAGTTCAGAAAAAATAAAAGCTTTGTTCAATTTTGTAAAACCGTCATCATTAAAAGAGCAGAAACTTGAAGGTTTGGTTCTTCATAATCTTGATAAGGATTATTCCGGCAACACTTCAAATTATTTTAAGATAATGGGCGACTATTATTCGAATATGGGATATATGGTTGGACTTGACGGAGTTTTTAAACCTAACGCCTATATCACAAACCTTGAAATAAATGCAAATCTTGGTTTTTCAAATACGGTTTTTCAGACAAAGTATGGAGATTATGTTCCTTATGCGCCTTCCGGCAAAAAGGTTATGGATAAATCAAATCTTTTGGGATTTGAACTTCCGTTCCGCTATTCAGGAAGTTTTAAAATGTCGATGGTAAAGCCGTTTTCTCTTAGCATTTCGCTTCCTGTTTATTCCGATCCGTTTTTTTATGATGATTTTAATTATAATCGCTCGGAAACTATGGATTGGATAAGTTATCTTATTGATTCTCAGAATAACGAAGATGATGATACAACAAATGAAGTTTCTTCTTTTACATGGACATTGAACAGTTCGTATTCAGTTCCGCTTCCGAATTTTGTAAAACCTTATGTAAGTTCTCTTTCGTTAAATTTAAATTCTGCGGTTGCATTTTCTTCGATGTCAATAAAACCGGCTGTTCTTAAAAATTCGGATTTAAGCGAAAGTGACAATAATGAATGGAAAAATTCTACTCCCCAGCGGAAATTTTATTATCCTTCAACTGTAACGCCGGCAACTTTCAGCGGCTCCATAAGCGGAACGTTGATAGATATTTCTTCTTCAAAAAAAACTGTTTCCAATAAAAAAAATGACGTTAAGTTTGTGACAGCGCTTTCTTCTCCTGAAGAATTTTTAACTGCTTCCGGAAAAGAAAAACAGAAAAATTTGAATTCTGAAAAAACTGAAAATGCGGAAAGTGTTTCAAATTCTGAATCCGAAACTCGGAATGAGCAACAAACAGAAAAACTTCTTCCTGATTCTTCATTTCCAAAGTTGGCAGGAACATCTTCTTCAGTGGAATCAATTCCTGGAATTTCTTATTCGATGAAGTATTCGATAAAGCCAAATCTTACAACGCAGCTTTCTTATTCTTCTGAAGGTTTGACGGAAGGTCCGGATGATTTTAAATGGAACGAAATAAAATCTTCAATGTATACTTTTAAGCTTCCTGTAACTCTTGATAATAATTTTTCGTATGGCGGAAATTTTTTTACTGTAAGCAATTCCAATACGTTCAATCCGGTGTGGCAAAAGCATCCTTATATTCATAAAAATGATGGAACTGATTCAGGCTGGTATACTGAAGATCAGGCAATTTCGCTGAAAAAAACGGATTATGCGGCGGAAAAAAAGGATCTTACGCAGACAAATTCTGTTTCATTAAGACCGTTTGCTTATATAAAGCCGATTAAGGATACAGGAATAACTTGGAGATCTTCCATAAAACTTGTGCGCACAGAATTTCTTTCCGATGAATATGACAAGGATGAGGATGATCCGGAGTGGAAATATCATTTTGTTGATTGGAGCGACGAAGAGAGCATTACTACGAATGCTCTTGATTTTACGTTTGCAACAAATCAGATGGATTCAAAATTTTCGCAAAGTCTTACGCTTTCTACAACGCTAAAACCGCTTGCAGAAAGTTATTATGCGACAACAAGATTTGGTTTTCCGTTTACAACTCTTGCGTTTGAAACCGGTGTGAAAAAATCAGGTACAGACGATAATGCAGAGTGGGTTCGCCAGCCTTTTAAGCAAAGTGTTACTGTTTCGGGAAAAGTGCTTGGAAGTCAGATGAGTTTTTCCGAAAGTTATAATTACAATATGGACGAATATTATCATGATTCAATGAAACTTTCGTTCGGCTGGATGAATTTAAGTTTGTCTTATCAGATGTCATATACATACGGCTATGAGATGGGTTATGATCCTGACAGCGGAAATCCTAAAGGTTGGGTGCAAAATGATGATAAAGAATTTT
This sequence comes from uncultured Treponema sp., assembly GCA_964463615.1. Taxonomy (GTDB): domain Bacteria; phylum Spirochaetota; class Spirochaetia; order Treponematales; family Treponemataceae; genus Treponema_D. The sequence goes on along the minus strand of CAYXDA010000036.1, from coordinate 7,631 downwards.
TGCCATACAGTTTTTCGTTCAGTTATAATCCAAGTACAAAAACAATTTATACCTGGAAAAACCGCGTTTCTATGGGATTTGGACTTTCTACAAGCATAGTTGCGGATTTGATTCGGCCTACAAACAGTTATTTTACTTTTGCACCGTCGCTTTCATTTAAGATTAATGAATTTGTTCAGTTTTCTTTTTCCGCTTCTTCAAAAAATTCTGTAATTTACCGCTATTTTGGAAATGAAATCGGTCTTTCCGGCGAAACAAATCCGCTTCTTGATTTGATAGATTCGTTCAGATTTGATGATGAGGAACGCAGGAAAAATTCCGGATTTAAACTTAAGAGTTTGAATTTTTCTCTTACTCATGAACTTCATGACTGGGATTTTAACACGACATTTAAAATCGAACCTAAGCTGAAAACTGAAGATTCGAAATCTTATTATGATTTCAGTCCTTATATAACAATAAATATTACTTGGCGGCCTATGGGTGCAATGAAGACTGAAATTATCGATGATTACGGTGAGTGGAAGTTGCAATAATAGTTGCTTGCAAATACTTATTGGTCAGTTGTAAATTTATAACTGATGTTTTACAATAGAAAGAAGTGGATACTGAATATACGATTGTTGTGCCTGACGTTGATTTGCTTGCAAATGTCTGCGGCACAAACGACAATAATTTAAAGCTCATAGAGGAACATCTTGGAATTCCTGTTTTTACGCGCGGAAACGAACTTTCTGTGAATACTGAAGATATTTCTTTGCGCGAGGAATTTCGTTTTATAATTGACAGAATTATAGATGAGCTTGGCGACGGCGAAAAAAACAGCAGGGACATTATTACTTCAGTTTTGAATATAGATAAGCGTGCTGATATGAATTCAACTTCTATTGTTGTGCCAGGAAGTGTCCGGAAAGTTTATCCGCATACTCAAAATCAGGCCGATTATATTCAGGCTATGCGAAAAAATGATATGGTTTTCTGTGTTGGCGCTGCCGGCTCCGGAAAAACTTTTCTTGCCGTAGCGGAAGCGTTGCGGCTTGTGCTTTCGCATAAAGTAACGCGCTTTGTAATAACGCGTCCGGTTGTGGAAGCCGGTGAAAGCCTGGGTTTTTTGCCTGGAAATCTTGAAGAAAAAATTAATCCGTATTTGCGGCCGCTTTATGATTCAATGGAAATGATTCTTCCTAAGGAAACTGTAAAACGGCTTGTCGAATCTGAAATAATAGAAACTGCGCCGCTTGCATATATGCGCGGAAGAACGCTGAGCAACAGTGTTGTAATTCTGGATGAGGCGCAGAATACTACAAAGGAACAGATGAAAATGTTCCTTACTAGAATGGGAGAAAATTCAAAACTTTTTATTACAGGAGACACAACTCAAATTGATTTGCCAAAAAGAGTTCCTTCCGGCTTGATTCATGCTGTTTCTTTGCTTGAAGGAATTGAGGGGCTGGCAATCTGCCGCCTGAACGCAGAAGATGTTGTAAGAAACCCTCTTGTAAAAAAAATTGTGAAGGCTTACGAAAATGAACAAGACGAATTCTAAAGCTATTAATGAATCGCTTTTAAATGTTTTAAGCGATTTTAAATCTTTTGTAAAAGATCATTGGCCGGTTTTGCTTTTGGTGATTCTTGGCTTTGCCGCTGTTTCTGTTGAAAACTTTTTCAATGTTGCAATGTCTCAGACTGTGTTTTCATACAGAATGGAAGATTTTGAAATTGGTCAGATTGCCGACAGAACTATTGTTGCTCCTAAATCTATTTCTGCCGATGAAATGAATCCGGTTTTTGTTGAAGAAGGTGAAAAAATTATACGGAAAGGCTTTCCGATTACGGAGGAAGGCTACTCAAAACTTCAAAAAATGGCGGAATCTCCGCATTACATGGATTCCCGCGCATTTGCTGATTCTGAACTTTATCTTGCGCTTCTTGTTACAATGTGGTTTATTTTGTTTACTTTTGTGCCATTCAATCGGGAAATTCATCTTAGGGAACTTGTTTTTCAGACAGTCTGCTTTTTGCTTGTGTATGCGGCGGTCGCTTTCTGTTCAAAAGTGCCGTTCCTCTCTTCTCCTTTTGATATTGCAACAATAATTCCTGCATCTTTGTTTGTTTTGATAGTTGCGGTTCTTTACGGTCAGCTCAGCGCGATTTTCTGTTCTTTTGTATTTGCGTTTGCTGTTTTTAATGCCAGCGGCTACGAAGCGGTGCCTTTTTTGTTTACGCTTGCTTCCTGCCTTGCAAGTTCAACGATTGTGCGCAAAATCGAAAAAAGAATTGATATGATGTTTGTTGCGCTTTTACTTGCCGTGATAAATGCGGTTATGATTATTCTTCTTGCGGTTATCTTTAATTACAGCATAATGGAACTTCCTGTTGTCATAGGACTTGTTGCCCTTAACGGATTCCTTTCCGGAGTTCTTGCACTTGGACTTATTACACCGATAGAACTTTTGTTGAATACCGCTTCTGTTTTCAGACTTATGGATTTAAGCGATTCTAACAATGCTCTTATGCGGAAACTTCTTCTTACGGCGTCAGGAACTTATCAGCATTCGCAGATGGTTGCGCAGCTTTCGGAAAGTGCCTGCCGCGAAATCGGAGCAAATTCTCTATTAGCCCGAGTTGCCGCTTTTTATCATGATATCGGGAAGATGGATCAGAGCGAATATTTTACGGAAAATGATATGGACGGCCAGCACAAACTTAATGAAATGAAACCGAACTTGGCTGCGACTTTAATAAGGAGCCACGTGCGCAAAGGTGTTGAAAAAGCGCGGCAGCTTCATTTTCCTCAGCAGGTTGTTGATATTATTGAACAGCATCATGGAAACAGTGTTATTGCATATTTTTATGAAAAAGCAAAGGAACAAGATCCTAATATAAATGTTGCGGATTATATGTATCCTGGAATTCCGCCGGTTTCCAAAGAGTCGGGGGTTGTGATGCTTGCCGATACTGTTGAAGCGGCTTGTAAAAGTATGGATAATCCTACGGAAGAGCGGCTTGATAAATTTATTGATACTCTTATAAAAGGAAAAATGGAACATGGTCAGTTGGATAACTGTGCTTTGACTTTTGGCGATTTGAAAAAAATAAAGGCAGTTTTCGTAAAAATTCTTGCGGCTTATTATCACGGCAGAATAAAATATCCGAATCAGAAAGATCCGGATGAAACTGCAAAAACTTCTGAGAAAAAAACAGAAAAGACATCTGAAAAAGATAGAACTTCAGAAAAAAAACTTGTGGATTCAGAAAAAAAATCAGCTAAATCAGATAAAACTTCTGAAAAAAAACTGGTAAAAAAAGACCATACTGTAAGCGAGGAAGAATAGCATGGCTAACAGGATTTTTGTTTCTGTTCAAGAAAATATTTCCGAACCGGAATGGATTACTTCAGTTGAACCTTTTGTTCAAAAATCATTGGATAAAATAGGTTATGATGGCGAAGAAATTTCTATTCTTTTCTGCAATGATGAATTTATGCGCGGACTGAACAAAAATTATCGGAAAATCGATGCTCCTACTGATGTTCTTTCCTTTGAAAATGGAGCGGAATATCAGGATGATGAAGGAAGTTGGTTTGAAGCCGGGGATATTGTTATAAGTCTTGATACACTGCCAAAAAATGCGGAATATTTTAATGTAAATAAAAATACAGAATTAAAACGGCTTTTGATTCATGGAATTCTGCATCTTAATGGAATGGATCATGGTGAAGAACATATAGAAAAAAATGTTCCTCCGGCTTGTGAAATGTTAAAATTGCAGGAAGAAGTTCTTTCAGAACTTGCAGAAGAAATAATAATAAAAGAGTAAAATTATGGGTTTTCAATTATTTAAGAAAAAAGAGCAAAAATCATCATTCGGAAATGAAGAACTTAGCCAGGAAGAGCAGGAAGTCATTAACGAAGAAAAACAGGATATGATTCAAGGCATTGAAGAACTTAGCGAAACAACTGTAAAGGAAGTTATGGTTCCGCGCATTGATGTTGATTTTATTTCTGTTGATACACCTGCCGATGAACTTATTGAAAAAATTGCGGAAAGCGGACATTCAAGATTTCCTGTTTACAGCGAATCGATAGATAATGTTATTGGCGTTCTTTATGTAAAAGATTTGATTTACTGTTTCCGCCGCAAAGCTCCTGTTGAATTGCAGAATATTATAAGAAAGGCGTTTTTTGTGCCGGAAAGCAAACGGATAGACACTCTTTTGCGTGAATTTAAAAGACGGCATTGTCATATTGCAATTGCTATAGATGAATACGGCGGAATTGCCGGAATTATCACAATGGAAGATATTATAGAAGAAATTGTCGGTGATATTCAGGATGAATTTGACAACGAACGGGAAGACATACTTTCAATAGGGAAAAATGTATGGCTTTGCGATGCGCGTGTTGATCTTGATGATTTGAATGAAACAATCGGAGCTGCTTTTCCTGCGGAAGAATTTGATTCATTGGGCGGCTTTGTATTTGATTTGTTCGGAAAAATTCCGGTAAAATTTGAAAAAGTTTCGTGGAATGAATATGACTTTATTGTTCAGGATATGGAAGGTCACAGAATCAATTCAATTAAAGTAGTCAAAAAAGACGAAAAGGTGGAATCTGATGAAAAAATTGAATAAAACGCTTTTTTTTACAATTTTTGCATTTGTTTTTTTTGCTGTACCGTTTTTTTCCGCTGAAAAAACAGCATCGCAGTATTATGAAGAAGGTCTTGAAGCACAGAATAATGAAAATTGGTATGAAGCAAGCCAGCATTTTATGGAAGCGCTTCAAAAAAATCCTGTTTATTCGGATGCATGGTTTCATCTTTCACAATGTTCTTATCAGTTAGGTGAGTTCGATTTAGTTTTGACTCAACTTGATGAAGCGGAAAAATATGCAAAAGATGATAATTCAATAAATAATCTTCGCGGAATGACTTATATTGCGCTCGGTCAGTTCAGCAGCGCCCGCAATATATTTGAAAAAATAATAGAAAAAACTCCGAATGATGTGGACGCGCGCTTTGGACTTGCGGAACTGGATTTGTTTGATGGACGTGTTTCCGGAGCGGAACGGCAATATTCAGAAGCATTGAAGCGTCAGGCGGAAAACAGAAAAGCGTTGCTTAGTCTTGCGGTTGTTTCTTCACAGTTGGGAAAAATTGAAAATTCGCGCAGATATATAAAACAGGCGCTTTCTTTGTATTCAAACGAAGCCGAAGTTCATTATATTGCAGCCGTTGTTGCGGCGATGAACAACGATATAAAAACCGCAGAAATGCAATGCAGAATTGCTGTTCAAATAGATGGAAACTACGAAAAAGCCTATTTGCTTTTGGCAAAAATCCGCTATGAACAGAAAGAATTCGATGACGTAATTTCTCTTTGTGATTTTATTATTGGCCGCAACAGAAATAATTCTTCAGCCTGGTATCTGAAAGGCGCCGCTCTTGATTCGCAAAAAAAGCCGTTGGAAGCGATTTCTGTTTGGACGAATGCCTTGAAAATTTTCCCGCAGGACGAAGTTATGCGCTCTGCGCTTGAACTTGAAGTAAACCGTAATATTGCGCTTGAAGATGATCGCAGAAAAGACTGGTCGCTTTATCATGTTCAGACAGCCAGGGAATATGCCCGCCGTTACGACAGCGCAGGTGCAATTTACGAATATCAGCGTGCGCTTAAAATTGAGCCGGCAAATCAGGAAGCGCGAAGCGCTTTTGCAAATATTCTTGAGCTCAATGGAATGCATGAACTTTATTTGGAGCAGCTGCTTTTTATTCAAAGTACAAAAGATGAAAATTCAACCGGAAAAATATCTCTTACAGAATTGAACGATAAAATAGAAGCATATGAAGATTTGCTTCAGGATTCTCTTGCAAAAAAATGGAATGTAGAGCCTTTTTACCTTGATAAAACGCGCTGGTCAATCGGAATTTATTATGTTCCGGGCGATATAAATCAGCATCATATTGAAAACAACAGGATAGCGGCTGAATATGCTTCGGATATTTTTGGCGGACTTGCAACTGCTGCTGTTTCAACAAGTTCTGCTGATGTTACCGGTTTTGGAAATGCTTATCAAAAAGCCCGCAAAGAAAAAAAAGATTATTTTATTATGATTTCTGTTGACGAGGGCGCGCGCGATATAACTCTTGATTATACAATGTATTCTGCACGTACAGGTTCTAAAGTTATAGAAGATTCTGTGTATGGAACCGGAAATAACCGCTATTCAACTGTATTCAGACGTTTTAGACAGGATATTCTGAATCATCTTCCGATTCGCGGAAAAATCATTAACCGTGACGGAAAAATTCTGCTTGCTGATTTGGGACGGTCTGAAAATATAACTGAAGGCTCTGTTTTTGATGTAGTGCGAAAGAATTCAATTCAAACTTCAAGTTCTGGAAGCGGTGTGACTTATTCAGATTCAGATATTCTTGGCTCATTTACAGTTTTGACTGCCGGCGAAGAAATTTCTGAAGGTTTGCTTGAATCGCGGGGCTTTTACGACCGCGTAAATACCGGTGATGAACTTGTTCTTATAAGTATTCCGCAGAGTGCGGAAACCAATGCGGCTTTGGAAAATGGTCAGAATGTTGCAGGTGCGGCTTTGGCAAATGTTGCACCGCAAGGGAACGCAAATGGGGAAACCGCGGTGGAAACTCAAAAAATCGGGCTTACGGCAGAAGATTTAGGAGTCCGCCGAACACCCGCTTTTATAGATTTGGTCCGCTCTATTTATTAGATTTACTCTTTTATAAGCAGCTCTTCCAAAGTTGCGTCAATCCATTTTTTTGCTTGCAACGGATAATTGTCGTAAACAAGAAGAAATGTCCGCACTGCATTTTCGTAATCTTTTGTGTAGTAGAATGATTCTCCCAAATAGAAAACAGCGCGTTTTGTTACGGATTCGCTTCTGTTTGTTCCCAACAGTTTTGAAAGTTCTTCCGCTGATTCCTTGTATTTTTTTTGAATAAAAGTTGTTCTTAAAATTTCAAAAAGGATAAAATCGTCACCGCCATCCGGAGAAATCAAATCTTCTTCAAAAACATAAGGTTCCATTCTTTTGTTTTTATTTGTGTCCGGATTTTTAGAAAGAGATGCGACGCTTTCTTTCGCTTTGTCGCTCATTTTTATTTGTTTTTTTTCGGCACTTTGCGTTAGATCCAAAAACGGCAGAGGAGTTTCTCTTTTTCCGTTTATCGGAACAAGTTTTTCTTTTGCGGATTCAGTTTTTTTTGCTGTTTCTTTTTTTTCCGGAAGTTTTAAATGCGTTCCGTTTACAGTTGCATTTACGCTCGGTAAAATTATGTCATATCTTCCGTTGTTTACTTGGGCAATTACCGCATAATAATAATCGGTGTAATTTTTTACTGTGTCAGAATATGTGGTGTCAGCAGAATTTAGGGAAGAAACAAGTTCCGCATCTTGAATGTCTGTGTAAGAGGCTATCGCTTTGCGGCTTTTAAAAACAAGGAGTTTTTGAATTTTTGGTTCCGGATTTTCCGGATTTTTCCAGCTTAGAATTATTTTGTTTCCGCGCGCAGGAATTGCCTGTAAATCAGTGATTATTGGTCTGTCTGCAGCAAAGCAAAGTGAACAAAAATAAATAACTGCGCATATAGTAAATAAT
>CAYXDA010000035.1:0-16334 GCA_964463615.1 uncultured Treponema sp. | reverse complement strand
TGTAAACAGAAGGATTATTCCTCTTTATAGATGAAAGCGATGTTGATATTCCTGTTATATACGGCACAACGTCCATTTGATATACTTCGCTTGTTACTGAACTCTGTTTTCCGTTTTCTTTGCGTTCTGTATAAGTAAGTCCGCTGTTCAGTTTTCCGCGGTCTTTGGCGGTTGCAGTTACTTTTACGTCTGCAACAGCAACATTTGTTATATGTTCCGTATCAATTATTACTGTCCATTTTATATCGTGTCCTGTGTTGTCGAATTTTGTGTTTTCAATTTTTGCAGTAAAGTGATCTGTGTCTAACTTGCCTTTTTCAGACCAAGACCACGCTTTTGTAGTTTCGTCTTGTACAAATTCGCCGACAAGAGTGTTATTCAAAAGTCCAGGAACTGTAAGATACAATTCTTTTATCATTGCATTGTCGCTTGCCGTTCCTTCGATCTTTATTGTTCCGGAAACTTTTGCGTCTTTATCATATTCTCCGCTTGTTGCAGTAGAAATATATCCGCTTGCGTTTTTCCAGTCGTTTTCAAGTTCAATATGACCTTGCGCAATGCCGTCTTTGTAGTAAACGGAATTGTCGTCCTTGCTGTTCCAATAGAACGGATTTATCTGAACTTTCGGACTTTCTTCATCATACAAGGCTACATTCGCGTAAATTCTGAGCCTTGCGCTGTTCGCCTGGTTTGATGAGGAAGCGGACTGCTCTGCTCCGTCTGTGTAATCCCACAATATAAAGTCGAACACAGCATTGCTTCCGTCTGTAATTCCTTTTGAAACCATGTCTTTAACTGAAAGTTCAATATCTTTCAGATTTGTTCCTGAACTTTCAGAACGGATTTCATCGCCGGAAGAATGAACAGAAGAAAGACGTTTTACTTCGTCTACAGAATAAATATCTGTTCCGCCACGAGAAACTTTATAGTTGTAGCCGATTCCGTGGTTTCCTCCGACAATTTCAGGACGAATAAGGAATTCGCCTTTTATGTTTATTGCGTCGTTGTACGTTCCGTTGCTGTTTGCGAAAGGAATCACAACATCGTCTGCAATTTGATTTGCACTTACATAACCGTTCCTGATTCCGCCGTTGTTAAGCGATGTGTAAATCATTGAATATGTCTTTACAAGTTCGTCCTCGTCAACTTTGCCGTTATTATTGTCGTCGTTTCCGAACTTTACACCAGCAATTCTTGGCGCATTGTTGCTTATTGTTCCGGAATACTGTTTTACGCCGGACGCATTTCCCGCCTGGTCGAACGCAACAAAGTTCATTGTTATTGCGCCGTCCAAAATCAGAGAACTGTCTATTGAAGCAGACCATTTCCATGTTGTTCCGCTTTGAGTAACGCCTTCTACCATCTGGTCGCCGTCCGCATTGCTCATTGTGTCAGATGAATCAAACTTGAATGCAGAAGTTGTTCCGTTCTCGTAAGAAGTGTTGTCTATAACTTGCGCAATCGCAAAATACGCTGTTTTTGTAGAAGAACTTACTGAAGGCGTTGAATCTAGCGTTACTGTCTTGTTTTTGTAATCAACAGATTTTATTGTGTAATCGATTTCATCAATTCGGCAAATTCCGCCGATGCGGACAGATTTGCTAGGCTCTTCGACTAAAGTAAGAACATCAGAATCAATTTTTGAGAATGTATAAGCCTTCCAATAAATTCCATTTTTAGTTTCTAAGCCTAAAGTAGAAATATCCAAAGCGTTTTCCATTCCGTCTGTTCCGCTTGAAAGCATAGGGTCAACAACATAATTTTTTCCGTTCAATGTTCGCGTAAAGAACATAAGCACACGGCTGAATCCGCTCTGGTTCGCACCGGAAACTGAGTTTTCGTTCAATGATCCGTAAACTGTGTAAGTTCCGTTACTCTGAACAATCTTTAAGCCGTCTGCAGAAAGTTCGTTCCTATAGCCCGCATCCGTTGCCGCAATGTCAGGTGCTTTGTTGTCGTACTGGAAAGTAAAAATATTTTCCGTATATTTTTTATCCGCAGAACCTTCTGTTGCATTCAATGTATACTGCAAAGTTCCGACAGCATTTTCTGTTTCTGCCCCAACCTTAATTTTAAAGTAATAGTTTTTGAACTCAGTTGAACTGTTAATATTTGTCGCTTCTTCCAAACATTCCTTATATTCAGGATTAGAAATTATTGATTTTCCGTTCAACTTGATATCTGAAATTCCCGAGTCATCTTCTATTGAACCTGTAAGATACCATATTCCGCTAATCCACATATTGTTTGAATACGGCATTTCGCGAACTACAGTGCCTTTATCATCATATTGAACCAAACTGACCGCTTTTGTTCCGCCGATTACCGGAGTATTAGGGTCAAGCTCAAATGGAACAACTACAGGATTGCTTACCTTATGAGAACTTGAATAAGCGTAAACGCGTATTGCCATAGGTCTGTTTTTATTGTCTTTGCGATTGAATTCACGGATTGCGTTTATTGTTAAGTTCCAGCTGGAAGTTGAACCGTTTGCTTTTATTGCGTTTCCAATCTTTTCAATTCCGGTTGCTTCAATTTTATAATCTGTTAATGCAGTTCCGTTTGTATCTTCTAATATAGTTTTAAGTTCTGTTTCCCAATCTTCTGCAAAACCGACAGATTCTTCATAACTTGGATCAATCTGAATCCAAACTGAATCAACTGTTACATCGCTGGTAGTTCCAAGCGAAGTTGAACCCGTAATGCGGATTGTTCCGCCTACAGAAGTCAGTTTAGAAGACTCTGAAGAAATTTCCGGATAAGAAACTGTTACATTCGGCTGGTCGCCCTGCGGATTTACGTTCAGCGCAACTGATTTTGGTTCGCTTATATTTCCGAGCGAATCTTCGCCGTAAAGCCAGATGTACATATTTTTAGAAACTGCTGTGTTTTCGCTGCTCTTAGGGTCAAACAAACTGTCGTAATATCCGTTCAAAGTTCCTTTTTGCGCATAATAATCTATGCCGCTTGCCGAATTTGAACCTGAACCAAAGACTACCGACCAGGAACCTGTAGAAGTATATTCGTCAATGCGCTCCCATTGAGTTTTATCCGCTGTGTCGCTTCCGAATTTTGAAGTTGGCGTTGTGCTGGAATCCGTAACTTTTACATAAAGTTTTTCGCAATCGTCCGAGATTCCTTTGATGTTTACAGATGAACTTCCGTAAATCTGAGCATTGTTTTTGTGGCTTTTTATTTCAATAACAGGAGCGGCGTTATCAACGCGAACGCTATGTTCTCCGTTCGTTTTTCGTCCTGCTTTGTCAGTTACAGAATAAGAAAGTGTTAAGTTACTGTTTATAGAACTAAGCGAACTTGCGTCAAATTTGAATACTCCTATTTTTTTCGGTTTTATTGTTTCTGGTACGCTCACATCAAGCAATTTTACGCTGCCCAAATCTGTTCCGCCAAGTTTTGCGCTCACAGAATCAATTCCGCTTGTATCCGAAGAATCTACAAGCAAATAAAGATATTTATATTTTCCGCCAAAACTTGAAAGATTCGATTTGTCCTGCCATTTATTTGCTTCGGAAGATGAAGTCTTATAGTTCTTAATTTCATTGTCTGTAAATGTAAGATCATTTTCGCTTACAATATAATAAACTGAATCTATCGCAGGGTTTTGCGTGTCAGTTTGAAGATAAACATAAGTGTCTGCGTTCTCATAAGTTCCGCCCACGTTTTTATAGCCATATTTGTTTTCAGGATTTGCAGTGTCGATGATTTTTGGAGAATAACTCATTTTGTCGCTTCCGCTTTCTGAAGTAAACGTGCCACCCGCAGAATCAACAACTTTAAACGCAAGCTTGTATGATTTATCTTCTGTAAATGTATATTTCCAAGAACCACCGTCGTAAATATTGTCGGACCAATTTGTTCCGCCGTCCTCAGAAATATACATTTCTTTTACGCCGTCATCATCCTGAACAGTTCCGAAAATAGTTTCATTTTTATTCATTACGGATTTTGAAGAAGTCATTCCGTTCAAAGTAAGATTTGTAAATTTGATTACAGGCCTATCCGCATCCTGGTCAATCATGAGCGTTTTGCTTTCCACTTTTGTATTTTGCGCGCTGTCTGTTGCCACAACGTACAAAGTTATTTTGCTTCCGTCTGGGAATTTTGTTGTGTCGAACGTTGTTTCATTGTCTTTTGAATAACTCCAGTTGTAAGCCGCCGCGCCTGTAAATTCTTGTAGAAGAACTGCGTCTACAGTCTTTTTTACATTGTTTTCGGTGATTTCGACAGGCTCAATCTTCAAGCCAGTTGTCACCTCTGAATCAAGTTTTGAACGGTAAAGTTTTACGCTTTCTACAGAAACGTTATCCGTTGAAGTTCCGCTGATTGTGATTTTTCCGTTAACTGTGTCCAATGGCGGATTTGTAATTTTTACTTCCGGCGGAGTGTTGTCAAATGTGAGCGTGAGTTTTTCTGTCTTTGAGTTTCCGACCGCATCGCTTACAGTTACGCTTAAATCAGCGGAATTCGCTATGATTCTAGACATTTCTTCCGCTGAGAAAGAACCGCTTATCACGTAGCCTGTTGAAGTTTCGCTGGTTGTGCCATGCGTTTCAGTGGTTTCGCCAGGCGTTTCGGTGGTTGAGGCGGAACCGCTGGTGGTTGAGGCTCTCGAAACCACAACATCTTTTACAATCGGCGTAGTTCCGCCAGAAAGCGTTACCTTTGCATTTGTTCCGTCCGCAATGCCGGCCGCCTCATCTGTTACCTGGATTTTGAAGTTCTGCACAACTTTGCTAGAAAGCATGCTTGATGTGTTTGGAGCGACAAACGTAACTGCAGGTCCTGTTTTGTCCACAAACCAAGGCATTGAGCCGTTTTCACCGTAATAAGAAACGTTTCCTGCATTGTCTTCAACTTTTATGTAGATGTAGTTTTTACCTTCGTTCAAAGAAAGAACTCTAGTAAAGTTGTCGCCGCTTTTTGTTATTGGCAAATCTATTGTCTGATTTTTCAATTCATCTAAGGTAAACGGTTTGTCAGGATTCGTGCTTACTAAATAATAAGCCGCCTTGATTCCGCTTGTTGCGTCCGTTGCAGAAACGTTCAGAGTAGGTGCCGCGCTTGAATGATAAGAATTAACTTGTTTATCAGCAGAAGAAGAAAGTTGGCGCGAAGATATATTTGGCGCATTCGTATCGATTGTGAGCGTAAATGTGTTTGTTTCTGTCTGCCCCGAAATGTCTGTTGCCGTTACAGTAACTGTGTAAACTCCATCTTCAAGTTTGTTTGTTTCAGAAGTTGTTCCAAGTGCAAAGTCGCCAATCCATTCGCTTGATTTTTGGTTAATGTCAGAAATTTCCGCTTCTTTCCAAACAAGAGTTTCAGTATTTCCAGTTTCTCCGCCAGTTGAAGCAGAAGCGCCGGTGGTTGAGGTTCTCGAAACCACTGCAGAAACCGCAATCGACTTCAAATTGTAGTTGTCATCTGCCTGCACAGAAAGTTTTATTTTAGAAACGGAGTTGTTTGCAAAAATCGTGTCGTTATTAGAAACCGGAATTGTATTTTCGTTGTTTGCGCCAGAACTTCCGGTGGTTGAGGCAGAACCGCTGGTGGTTGAGGCACTCGAAACCACATTCACAGAAAGCGTAGGCTTTGCGTTATCGTACTTAAACTCTTTTGAATTAACAGAAGTGTTTCCGTAAATATCAACTGCGGCAAAAGCAATTTTGTTTTCTCCTAGCGAAAGTTCAAAATCTTGAATTTTCCAGCTTGTTTTTCCGTTTACTTTTGTCCATCCAGCATTTTTCCAATCAGAGTCGGTGATTGTGCCAGAACTTTCGGTGGTTGAGGTTCTCGAAACCACCACAGGAACCTCTTCGTTTTCTGCGTATTTTTTGTAATAAACCGCGCTAACGCCATTATCGTCAGATGCGCTTCCGTTTATCGTAACTTTGTTTTTTGCCGTTGTAATCCATTCGCTTGAATCCGGCGAAATTATTTCGATGTTTGGAGCGGTTGTGTCTACAACAATTGTTCGAATTACAGTTGTTGTTTTTCCGTTCGCATCTTTTGCAGTTATTTCAAAAACGTAAGTTCCGTCTGTCTGGTCAGTAAATGTGATTGTTCCCGTTGCAGAGCCAGAACTTTCGGTGGTTGTGCCGGAACTTTCGGTGGTTGAGGTTCTCGAAACCACCAAAGAGTAATCCCCTTCGCTAGCAGGGGCATCCGAATCCGCCTTCGTAAGTTCCTTTTCGTCTTTTGTAACCTTTACGCTAATCGCATCGATTTCCGCCAAACCAAATGTGTCGCTTGCCTTGAAGTTGAATGAGGAAAGCTTTTTAGTAAGCGGAACTGCGTTTGAATCATTTATCGCATTCTCGCTTGTTTCGGAATCGATTTTGTAAGTTGTCGTAATTTCCGGTTTGTTCAAATCTGCTGTAAAGTTGTATTTGCTTATGCTAGATGCGTTTTGTGCCGCATCAAATGCAATTACATAAACTGTGTATTCTCCTTCCGGAAGAGAATTTTCTTCTGTAGGCTTTCCGCCTTTTTCATAGAAAGTTTGCCAGAACGACCAAGTTGTAGTTCCGGAAAGTTTTGTCCATTTGTCTTGTTCCGCAGATGCTTCAGAAGTTGGAGCGGACGGACTAGTTTCGCTTTGTTTTGAAATCTTGTACCAAACAGAATTTACTCCGCTTGGAAGTTTTCCTTCATCAGATGCCGTTCCTTGAATCTTAAATTCTGCGCCTTCAACAAGAGTTTCTTTATTTCCAATAGAAACTTTGGGAGCGGTATTATCAACATAATAAGTTAAAATCGCAGTTCCAATGCGGCCTTTTTTGTCTACAACAGAATATGTACTTGTGTTTGCTTTCTCACTTTCTTCAACATCAGCTGGAACAACAAATCCATCTTCCCAATTATATTTTTGAATAGAATCAAGTGGCTGGTTTCCGGATATTTCTACGTTTTCAGCAGAAGATTTATCATATTTACGATAAATCTTAAGTCCGCCAATTCCAGAAGCAGAACCGGTTACTGCAATTGTCCCGTTTGCCTTGCCATAATAATTTCCGTTTGAGCCAGGATTTACCGTTATCGTTGGCATACCAGAATCGACCATAAAATAGAAAGCAAAAGAATCATTTTGAATTCCAGATTCTGTATCTTTTGCAATAATTTCCGCATAATAAACGCCCAAATCGCTTGGAACGTTATAACTTAAAGAGAACGGATTACCGGTAATATCTTCTTTTGTATATTCTTTTGAATCATAAACGTTCTGCTCTTTTTTATAGATTCCATTTTCTTCTGTTGTTTTGTAAACATTAACAATAACGCTTGCAATTCCGTCATCATCAGAAACAGTTGCTACAATCGGCGCTCCAGTTACAAAAATATTTTTTGTACCGTCCAACGGATATGTTTCTGTATAACCGTCGAGCGTATTAGTTTCGCTGGTAAACTTTATCTTCGGCTTGTCTGTGTCTTGGTCAAGATAAAGCGGCTGTTCCGCAACAGATATATTTCCAGCGTAGTCATAAGAAGTTACTTTGATTTTAAGATTTTTCTTATCAATATTTTTTAAATCTGATCTTGAATTTATTTCGCAATTTATAGTTCCAGAAGAAGATGAGTAAGAATAAAATGATTCGTCTGTTTCTGAATCTATAATTTCAACAGAAGTTTTTTCTGTTTCAGAAAGTTTAGAGAATGCATCGCTTACCTGAACTTTCACGCTGAATTTTCCGTTCACTGTGTAGATGTTTTTGTCTTTATCAAAAGAAGCGTAAGGAAAAACAGAAGCAATATCAATTACTGGGCCTTCAACATCGTAGCCAACAGTAATTTGCCGTTCTGTAGACAAAGAACCTTCCCGCTTGGCAGATATATACACTGTGTAATTTGAACTTATAACTTTTCCTTCTTCTTTTTGTTGGGCAAAATATTTGTTAGGAATTGTTATTTTCCACTCTTCGTTTGCAGGCGAAGAATTTTCTGTTTTACATTCCAATGTTTCGCCGGTGAATGAAATTGTTTTACTATTTTCATCTTTTACAGTAAACGTTATTGTTACAGCATCTTCCGCTGTAACAGTTCCCGCAATTTTCATATCTTTATCTTTTGCCACATACCAAGTTGGCGCATAAGTTTTGTCGTCAATTTTTGTAATATTTAACGACGGAGCCGCTCCGTTGGACTGGAAGAAAAATCCGTAATCATTGTTGTTTATAAAGCTTGTTCCGTTCTGGTCAATGCCGACCGCACCAAGAACATAAGAAGTTCCCGTTTTTATAGGAAAATATTCACCGGTAGACATTTTTTCAACAGAAAAATTGAAATTTGAACCGCTGCTCTGAAAATTATTCCGAACATTCTTAAAATATGCCAAAGCCTTATCAGCATCGGCAAATTCTCTAACATCTATATTTTCTGTATAAACAGGATTTCCGTTTTCATCATAAACAACATTTCCGTTTTTATCCGTTTTTTGAATATACGGCTTTAAAATCCAAATACGATTTTGTTCATCCAGCTTATAGGTTCCGTTCGCATCTTTTGTGAACGGCGTTAAATACAATCCAAGAGATTCTTTTATAAAAGGAGACTGGTCCAAACCCACAAAAAAATTGAATGTGGCTGAACTTCCGCTTAAAATTCCAAACTTGTAATTGCCGTCTTCCGCCTTACTGTTAAGTTCTTCGTATTTTTCCGTTTCTGTTGTTCCGCTGAGTTTTGAAAGCCCCGCAAAAGAATAAGTCGGATTATTCATAGGATTCAAAGAAAATGCACCAGCCTTTGTTTCAGAAGCAGAAAGCGCATTTTTCACTTTTTCAATAATGCCGGAACCTTCCGCAGAAGCAGCCGCTTTTGCGCCTTCAGAAGAATCTTTCCAGGAACCGTTCAGCATATGGTAAATTTCTGTGATTTTATAGTTTTTAAGCAATGAAGAATAAATATCATTGTAAAGATAGTAAGCTTCGCGCGAATTTCCTTCATCATTTTCTATTGGCGGACAATGACGCGCCGCATCATATATTGTAATTTTGCAATAAAACTGTTTTGTTTCGGCAGTTATAATTCCTTCGCTGTTATTTTTTATATCACCGTAAATTTCTTCATAAATGCCGGAACCGTCGCCATATTTTGCAACAGACAAATCTATTGTAGGCGGAACATTATTCAGTTCTATATCACGGATTTTTTGGGTGCAAGCCGCATCTTTATAGATGGAAACTATAAGTTTATCAATATTGCTGTCATCCGCAACTTGACCGGTTATATCAAATTCCGCACCGTAAGTGTCATAACTTTGAACTCCTCCTTCCGCTTCTATTTTTGTAGAAGGACGTGTTAAAACCAAAACAGGTTCCGTGTTATCTATGCTGAATGATTTTGTTGCATCAGTAGTTCTGTTTGCAGTATCTTTTGCCGTAACAGTGGCTTCATAAGTTCCGTCCGGAACCGCTGATTCAGAAGAAAGCGGATTTATTCTGCAAGTCCAGGAATCTTTTTTTTCAGAAAGTTCCGCAGAAAAAGGACCGTATGTTTTATTGGAAGAAGTATTTCTAAGAGTTACAGAAACAGAAGCCACGCCCTGTTCATCAGAACAAGTTCCGCTCATTACAAAAGCATCGCGAACAATATAATCTGCCGATGGCGCTGTTATTTCAATAAGCGGCGGCTGAGTATCAACAGACTCGCCGAGTCCTACTTCGCAAGTACAAATTAATACAGTAGCAAAAAAGAGCGCAACCAGCAAACTTATTATGGTCAAAACCTTTTTCATATAAAACTCCAAATTCACTTCTTCTAAATTCCGTTTATATCACACTTTTTTTTAATTGTTAAATTTTACCTCCCCCCCCCGTTTCCATTTTCGACATTTTATATAGAAAACTTTAATTTTGTAAGGAAAAAGGAAAGATAAAGAAATTTTTGCAAGTTTTTTGTACAGAAATAATTAAATCAAAAAAAAATCCTTCCCGAATTTTTATTTCAGAAAGGATTTTATGCTTATTGAATTTTAAATAGTCCGCCGCACAGATTGTGTTTTTGGAATATCCGCAAATCAATATTATTTTGCGTGACCTATGCGGGCAAGAGGACTTATTATATTATCAACATCTTCTTTTTCTTTAGAAGTTGTCTTATCGTCTGAACAAGTTTCTCCAGCAGCATCAACCATACTTACATCCCAAGGAGCACAGTCCATTAAAGAACCGCCATTCGTTGTAATCTGACGAACTCCAATTCCTGTGCTTTCAAGATATTCTTTTGTAATTCCCAAAGTTGAAAGCGGAATTGTATATTGATAACTCATATCCAAATCGCCTGTTTTTACGCTGGAAAAAGTTGTAGATGAAAGCAAATCGGCACCAGTCTGTTCAGAAGTCTTACGGTTATCAGTTGGTGTAGATTCAAAATAAATAGTTGAACTCACCTGACACTGACGAATATATTTCACATCAATTCCGCTTGTTCCCTTTGCAGAATCTGTATTAGCAGACAAACAATAATCACTCTCATAAGAAAAATATCCTGTAGATTGATTCAGTTTAAATAAACCTGGAATTCCTGCGACTACAAATAAATTTTTATGGCTTGCATATCCGAATCTTGAAGAGGCATAGAACAAGAAATCAAAACCTTCACTATCAGTAAAATTGATTGCATCCCAAATCGGCTTTCCGCTTGCAGAACAAATAAGAGGTGACGTTGCCGTTTTTCCTTTTCCAGTATTTATTATAAATCCAAGCGGAATATCGCGGTTATCCCACCAGGCATTATCACTTCCTGCATAATCATGCCTCATAAACGAAGCGCGGTCTGCAATATTTGTAAGTTCTACCATTAAATAAAGATTTGTATCATCATACGCAGCATATAAAGCGTAAACATCATACGGAACTTCCTGTAGTCCAAGCCAAGTTCTAGGATCATCATAAGCCGTACACTGAGCAATTTTTTCCGCTTCTGTCCAATCTGACCAATCAGAAATAGTTTTATTTGTTCCGTATCCGTTCTTGTTTGTCCAATAGTATTCGCTCTCCAAACCAGTTTTCTTCTCATACGAAACCGTAAGCGTGTATGCTTTTGTCTTTGAGCCGTTTTTTACTGTAATTGTAAATGTGCTTGAAGATCCGTCAGAAACGGTTCCTCTTGTTGCAGAATAAGTTACTTTTGCATTTGTATCAGTTGGCGTTGCAACAACAGAAGATACCGCAAAAGAATCTTCCGTACCGCTGTTTTTAAAAGTTATATCCGTTCCGCTGATGATTGCGGAACTTCCGTTCACTTTTACAGAAGAAAGAGATACATCATCTACAACCGCTTCTTTTCGCACAACTTTAACAGTATAAGTTTTTGTTGTTCCATCTTCTGCTGTTACAAGAACTGTAAAATCTTTAGAAGAACCTTCTTCAATTTCAGTCAAACCTGCAGGAGAAACAAAAAAAGTTGCGTTTGAATCATTTGTTTCAGCGTAAACATTCACATACTGTGTAGAAGAAGAAACTTCTGTTGTGTAACTTGTTACGCCAGAAGCAAATCCGCTTATTTTTTCTGCGTTCACCATCAAAGAAGAAAGAGTTGCGTCGCTGGAAAGCTTATTTTCAAAAGGATTGCTTTTAAGCCATTCATTTTTAGTCAAATCATACCAGGCTTCTGAAACATCTGCAGGAAGCGGAATCCCCGATTGCTGATCCGCAGGATAGCGGTTGGTGTCAGAACTGAAAAATATAACAAGAGTGTCATTTGCAGAAAACCAATTATACGTAAGATCGTAATACCAGTCTTCCGAAAAACCAAGCATATCAGGTTTTGATTCCCAACCATTATTATTTTCTTCATTCGACTTTGAATATGCATAAATTTTCGGCGCAGATGTTCCCCAAAAAGAAGCATTTATAAGATGAACCCTGTATCCTTGATGACCAATCTGAATTGTATTTTTCCCGGAAACAACTTTTATTGATGAAACTTTTTTTCCATCTGCGTAAACATTCCAAGTGCCCGGATAAACATCAGAAAAAGTAACAGTTTTTCCATCCGCCGGCGCAGTTACAATCTTAGAAGAAGGATCTGCAATCTGAAGAGTTTTTCCAGAATAGCCGTAAACCGTTGCAACAACAGAACCGGAAGAAAGTACATATTCGGAAGACGATTTTAATTTTCCATCCAAATAATCTTTTGCAATTGAAGAAGCGTCAATCAAACTTGGATGAACAGAATCTGGAATTGCAGAAGAAAAATCCGAAGAATCAATATCTTTAATTTCCTGCGATTTTAAAAGTTCATAATAAACTTTTCCAACAGCAGTTGTATTCCAGTCAACAGAAACTGTATTATTACCGGCAACAATATCTTTTACTGCATACAAAGTTGCGCCAGTTTTATTTGAAACAACTTCTATAACACGGCGTCCTATAGGAATTTTTTCTATACAAGCAGAGCCTTTTCCGACTGCAATAGACGCAACAGTTCCGAAAACAACATCAGTTCCATATCCGTAAACTTTTACAGACTTTACCGTAAGTTCAGAAACATTCAAAGCTTTGCCAACCGAACTTGAAATCAAAGTAACTGAACCATACTTTGAACTTCTATTTTCGCAAACATCCGCACTTTCCAAAAGTTCCGAATTGCACGAAACAAACAGAAGTCCAACAGACGCAAACAACGCAGTCAAAACCCCAAAAACATTTTTTTTCCCAACTTTTTTCATATATTCCTCTTTATTTTTTTGCACATTTAGCGGTTTCGGGGATTAAAGAAACAGATTAATACTTAATAATCGTTACCGCAGTTCCCTCACATTCAGACGAAGAAGGACTTGCTCCGTTTATATCAAAAATCGTAGTTCCGCTTACAGGACTTGGAATATTGTCTCCCGGATTTACAACAACGCAGAGTTTTGTTCCGTCCGTGTCCGAAACTTTGTAAATAACAGCGTTTCCGCTTGTTTCAGTTGTTCCGACACCGTTTCTGTTCCTGAATCCGTCATGCACTTTTCGCAACGCAATAAGCTCAGAATGATAGTCTGAAACAGATTTGTTTTCGGCTTTAAGCGACCAGTCGATAGAGTTTGTTTCGATTCCAGCCATATAACTATTGTGGCTCATCGCTGAACCCGCGCCTTTTTCTTTTGTACGAAGAAATTCATCGCCGGCGTGAATAAACGGAATTCCCTGCGAGACAAGAAGAATTCCGTGTCCGAACTTGACGATTCTTGCACCGTAACTTACTTTTTCGCTTCCTGCCGCCTTGATTTTATCCCAGAAGCAGAGATTGTCGTGAGCGAACATATAATTGATTGACTGGTCAGGTGTTACAGTAAAGAATCGTGTCCAAGTTCCCGAAGTGTCAGAACAGTTTGATTTATCAAGCGAAGTTCCAGAGCCTTTCAAGCCGACAGATACGTTATATGCAGAACTACCATAACTTCCCACAGAATTAAATATATAACCCATTCCGCCATCATCATTAGAACCTTTCAATGATTCACGGAATTTTCCGTTGAAAACACCGACATGCGCATTTCCTAAACTGGAAACCGCGCTCATTCTGATTTTCGCGCCTTCTTCTGAATCAGTCGCGTATCCGTTCCAAGGCTCGCCATACATCAGAAGATTCCGCTCCGGAAATTTTGTATTGTTCAGATATTCGCCCCATTCTTTTACAGCGGAAGTGTGATAAATTCCAATCAGGTCAAATCTAAATCCGTCGATATTGTACTCGTCTGCCCAGTATTCCAAAGAATCGCGAATCATTCTGCTGACCATTGAAACGCCAGTGTTCGTGCTGTTTCCGCAGCCTGACAAATCTGTTGAAGTATAGTATTTGCCTGAAATTCCAGAGAAAATTTCTTTTGAAAAAGTATGATTGTAAACAACGTCCATAATCACGCGGATTCCGTTCTTGTGGAATTCGTTTATCATTTCTTTTACTTCGCGTATTCGTTCTACATAATCGCCAGGACAAGTTGAATATCTGTCTTCCGGAACATTGTAATTCACAGGATCATATCCCCAGTTGTAGATATCATTCAAAGTCGTGTTGTGTTTTGTCGCAAAATCATACATCGGCAAAAGCTGAACATGAGTTACACCAAGTTCTTTCAAATGATCAAGCCCTGTTGTTACAGTCGTTGAACCGCTTTTATAAGTCGTTCCGCTTTCAACCATTCCAGGGAATTTTCCTTTGTTTTCAGAACTTCCGTTCCAAGTTGAATCCGAAGTGAAATCTCCAACGTGAACTTCATAGACAATCGCATCATTTCGATTTTCAAGCACAGGGCATTCCGCCCAGCCGTTCAAAGGTTCGGTTTCTTCCATATTCATAACGATATTCACGGTCGGTCCAAGATAACTTGTGTAACTGAATCCGTTTTCTGTTCCGCTTGCCTGAGTTCCCGACTTCTGCTGATTTCCGTCATACTTAATCATCTTTCCGTAAGGATCTCGAACCGCAACGCCGCCAACATAGAACTGATATTCCGCAAGATTCAAATCGCCTTCAACTGTAACGCCGTAAATATTTGCAGAATCAGGATAATCTCCGTCAACCGTAAATCCTTTTGCGCAAGTGTACTCTGTAAAGTCGGTTTCGCCCTGCTTTTTAACCGCAACTTTTACATCACTTGAATCCGGCGACCAGATGCTGAACGAAGTCTGGTTTTTTGTGTAATACGCGCCGAGCCGAGTTGGAGTCAGAGAAACTTCTTGTTTTGTGTAAGTTGCCGTCAGCGCATCTTCCAAAATGCCGTCCGTTCCATAAACGCGGACTTTTACACTTCCGCCAACAGAAACGTCGCTTCCCAAAGTCAAAGTTTCGCTTAAAGAAAACTGTTTCCGTGTTTCAGAAGTTTTCGGGTCAGTTCCGTCTGTTGTATAATAAGAAGAAGTACAGTTTTTTGCAGTAATTGTTACAGAAATTGATGAAGTGAACGTTTTTCCGTCTGCAACAGAAATGTCAACTTTCGGGTCAATTTCTTCCGGATTGATTGTCGCAGTGAGCGTTCCGCCGGAATATGAACCTGAAAGCGTTGAAAGCCATTCGCCAGAACCTTTGTCCCAAACAGAATCATCATATTTATACGTATCTGAATCAGTTGGAACAGTCAGATCTGCCGTCTGATTCCATTTGTTATCCCAATTATTCTCTGTTGTAGAAGGATTCATTCGGCAGAATATTACTGTCGCGTAAGTTTTCGCAGGCTTTGAGCAAACATAATATCCAGTAGAAGAATCAAGCGTCATATTCACCCAGACAATATCAGTTTCGCTGTTGAAGAAATATGCCGCATATCTAGGAGACGCTTGACTCCATTGAACATCTTTTATTGTAAAATACAGCTTATCAATCGTTCCGCCGCTCAACTTTACCGTAATCGTCTGCTTTGCGCCGGTTTTCGATGTTCCGCCGTAAGTGTAAGTCGCGCTAACAACAGTTGTTCCGGCAGCATTCAAAGTAACTTTTCCGCCGCTCACGCTTGCAACGCCAGTTTCCGTAGTACTCCAAGTTGTTCCAGAATCGCTTGTAACATCAGCATTATTCCCGTCTGAATAATATGCAGTCGCAGTAAAGCAAGGCTTGCTTTCTGTAGAACCATCGCTTTCACAAACTACAAGCCGCGCCAACGTTTTTCCCGGGCTTAAAATGTATGCAGAAGATTTTTGTAAAATTCCGTTTCCTTTACCAAAATCGCTTACAAAAAGCGAAAGATTTATATTAGTTACGTCAACATTCGGAATAGCTTTGTCGATTGCAGAAATCTGTTCCGCAGAAAGATTTGAAATATCAACTCCGTCTTCCAAAATAGCATTGTAAACGTAACCTTTGCGGCTTGTTGTCCAATTTATTTCAGAAAGAGTATTTTTGCCGGAAGAAATATCCAAAACGGCGCGCAAAACCGCACCGTCAACACTCGTCTTTGCACCCGAATCAGAATATCCGGTTACTGTAACTATCCGGTTTTTGCCCACAGGAATATTCTTTACTTCCGCACTGCCTTTTCCGTTGGAAACAGTAATCACCACAGACGAAGAAACTTCTTCCATTCCAAAGCCGCAAACTGTTATCCGCGCGGTTTTTATGTTTCCTACGTTCAACGCCCTCGAAAGAGACTTTCCGGAATCATCGTTCCATACAAGCGAACCATATTGTTTATCAGAAGACAAACTTCTATCTTCAAGAGAATTTACACAAGAAGAAAAAGCGAATAAGAACCCGATTATCCCTATAAAACCAAAAATCCATCTTTTCATTTTGTCTCCTAACAGGTGATTACTTCGCTACGCTCGTGTGCAAGCGAACGAGAGCCTTAACAATCGCAATCGGTGATTGAGCCTGTCGAAATCTTTAGATTGAGC
>CAYXDA010000034.1:0-16369 GCA_964463615.1 uncultured Treponema sp. | reverse complement strand
GACGAAATATTTTCCACTTAATAATGATGAACTTAAAGAAGTTGTAAAAAAATTTCCGACTCCTTTTTATATTTATGATGAAAAAGCAATCCGCGAAAATATGCGCGAATTTACAAAAGCTTTTAGTATTTTTCCTGATTTCCGTGAACATTTTGCGGTCAAGGCTTGCCCGAATCCTTATATATTGAAGATTCTTTGTGAAGAAGGATGCGGCGCGGACTGTTCAAGTCTTCCGGAACTTATATTAAGCGATTTAAGCGGAATTAAGGGCGAAAAAGTTATTTTCACTTCAAACGAAACTCCTGCGGAAGAATATAAATATGCGTTTGAAAAAGGAAATATAATCAATCTTGACGATTTTACACACATTGAATATCTGAAAAAGGCTTTGGGAAAACTTCCTGAAACAATCTGTTTTAGATATAATCCAGGTCCTTTGAAAAAAGGCGGAAACGCAATTATCGGAAAGCCGGAAGAGGCGAAATACGGGCTTACGCGTGAACAGATTTTTGAAGCGTACAAAATCTGCAAGGCGGAAGGTGTAAAACATTTCGGGCTTCACACAATGGTCGCTTCAAATGAATTGAATCCTGATTTTTTTGCGGATACGGCGAAAATTCTTTTTGAACTCGCAGTTGAAATAAAAGAAAAATGCGGAGTTAGAATCGAATTTACAGATTTGGGCGGCGGACTTGGAATTCCGTACAAACCTGATCAGAAAAAAGTTGATTATAATGAAGTTGCTCAAAAAATCAGGAAACTTTACGATCAGATTATTGTTCCGGCTGGTCTTGATCCGCTTGGAATCTACTGGGAGTGCGGTCGTCCTATAACTGGTCCTTACGGCTGGCTTGTTTCTACCGCAATTCACGAAAAGCACATTTACCGCGAATATATTGCTCTTGATTCCTGCATGGCGGATTTAATGCGGCCTGGAATGTACGGCGCTTACCACGAAATCACAGTCAGCGGAAAAGAAAACGCTCCTAAAGACAAGATTTACGATGTTGTCGGAAGCCTTTGCGAAAACTGCGACAAGTTTGCAGTTCAGCGCGCTTTGCCAAAAATTGACATCGGCGACTTGGTTATAATCCATGACGCTGGTGCTCACGGAAGGGCAATGGGCTTTAATTATAACGGAAAACTTCGTTGCGGTGAACTTTTACTCCGCGAAGACGGAATCATAATTCAAATCCGCAGAAAAGAAACGATTGATGATTTGTTTGCAACATTGGATCTGAGCGGAGTGGAGAAGTTTAATTAGAAAACAGGAATTAAAAATTATTTTCCGCAGATTTCGCTGATTATCTGATTTGCGGAAGATATTTTTATTTTAGAGGTTTTATGAAAAAACATTCTTTTTTGTCTGTGCTTGTATTTGCGATTCTAAATTGCATTTTTACGTTTCCGCTTTATTCAGAAAAAACACCAGTTGAAAATCTTTATGAATACAAATTGGAAAACGGTCTTACGCTTTTTGTTGCGGAAAATCACAACGTTCCGCTTACATATATAGAAATTGCCGTAAAATGTGGTGCCTATACGCAGTCAAAAGAAACTGCGGGTCTTTTTCATCTTTACGAACACATGATGTTCAAGGGAAATTCTTTGTATAAAGATGCTGCCAGCGTAAACCGCGCATTGAGTGATATGGGAGTTGCAGAATGGAACGGAACAACCGGACTTGAATGTGTGAACTATTATTTTACAGTTCCATCTGATATGACAGAAAAAGGTCTTGAATTTTGGAATGCGGCAATCAGAAGTCCGCTTATGAAAAAAGATGAATTTGAGGCGGAAAAGAAAGTTGTTATTTCGGAAATAAACGGAAGCAGAGCGGATTCTTCGTATATTTTAATGGAAGCGCGGAACAACCTGATTTTTGAGGATTCTCCGTACATTATGACTCCAAGTGGAACAGAAGATTCTGTAAAATCAGCAACTTTAAATCAACTGAAGAAAATTCAAAAAACTTATTATGTTCCCAATAATTCCGCACTTTTTGTTGGCGGAGATGTAAATCCGGATGAAGTTTATAAAATGGTGGAAAAAATATTCGGAAGCTGGAAAAAAGAAAAAAATCCATTTGCAGAGGGAATTGCAAAACATTCAGATTCACCTTTCAGCGAACCGGTTTATAAAGTTATGTCCTACGACAAGCTTTCTGATGAATTGGCTCAAATTCTGGTTGATTTTCGCGGACCGGATGCTGCTTATAGCATAGATGATACTTATTCAGTTGATATTCTTTCAAATCTTATGGAAAATCCGGACGGAATATTTAAGAAATCTCTTTACGAAGATTCTTTGATTGGAATTCCGGATTCAAGTTATGTAGGTGGCGGATATCAGACTAGAAAAACTTGCGGTGTTTTAAGTTTTTACGCAATGCTTGTGCAACCGGAACTTGATATTGCAGAGCGCACAAAATATTTTGTTCAAATTTTGCCGGACGTTCTGGAAAAGACTGCGATTTCTGCATCCGAAAGTTCTTTAGGCAAAGTGTGCGAACGGCTTTGCGATGATAATATTATTTCCAGTCAAACAGCACAAGGTCTTTTAGGAACTTTGCGATTTTGGTGGACTGTCTGCGACGAAAATTATTATTACACTTATAATGAAAAAATGTCGCAAATAAAAAATATTCACCTGGAAGATTTTGTGAAAAGATATGTAAAAGAAAAAAATCCTCTTGTTACAGTTCTTGTAAGTCCGTCTGTTTACGAAAAAACAAAAGATCAGTTTGATAAATTCGGTTTTGAAAAAATCAATTCTGAGCAAAATAATGGAACTGAAGGAGAATTGTCAGAATGAAGAAGAAAGTTCTTGTTTTTTTATTTATTTTAGTTGCCGCATATTGTTTCGCATCAAAAACACAAAAATATGTTCTGAAAAACGGAATTCCTGTTTATATAAAAAATGATGATTCAAGCAGACTTACAGCGCTTTACGTTGTAGTCAAAGGCGGAGTGGAATATCTTACACCTGAAACCAGCGGACTTGAAGATGCAACGCTTTCTCTTATGGCTTTAGGCTCGGAAAAATTCAGTTATGAAGATTTAAAATCTTTCGCTTATGAAACTCAAGGCGGATTTTCAAATTATTCAATAAATGACGGTTCTGTTTTTGGAATGTCCTGCATTGAAAAATATTTTGACAAAACTTTCGAGCGTTTTTCCGACTGTTTTTTTAAACCGAAATTTGCAGAGCGGGAATACAATCTTTTAATGCAGGAGTTCAGACAAAGCGTTGCTTCTTCTATGAACGAACCTGCCGGAATGCTTTCCTATTATATGAAAAAAATTATTTATCAAAATCATATTTATGAAGCGGATACTTCGGTAACTCAAGATTCTGTTGATAATATAACTTTAAGCGCAATAAAAAATCATTATGAAACATTGATAGATTCCAGACGCATTTCTATTGTTGCAAGCGGGAAAGTTGATTCGGAAAATATTGTAAAAAAATTGAATGAAACATTTGGAGTTTTGACTGCGCGGAAAACTCCTTTAAAATCGGAAAAAATTCCGCCTGTAACAATAAATGGTGCGCCTGTTGTTCTGGTTCAAAAAAATGCCAGCGGAGCGGGAATTGCTCTGCGTTCGTTTGTTTCGCCTGATGTTGATTCTCCTGATTATCCGGTTGCGCGTATTGTTTCAAATATTTTCAGCGATATGCTTTTTAATGTTGTCCGCGAAAAATACGGAATTTGTTATACGCCTTCCAGCAGTGTTTCTTCCAGCGATGCGGCTTTTGGTTGCGATATGTTTTATAGAATTACGGATTTTGAAAAATTACCGGAAGCTTATAAGGAAGCAGTTTCGTTTATGGAAAAAGGAACTTTGATAAGCGGAAAGAATAAAGACGGTTCGTATGCAACCGACGCATTGGAAAGCAGACTTCAAGGTTATAAAAATTCTTACATTAATAAAAAATATTCAACGCAGGCGACTGTCGGCGGAGTTGCGTCCAGAATGGCGGCCAGTCTTCTTCAGTTTGGAGATATTGATTCGGCGGACAATCTTACGGAAATTATAAAAAAATGCACAGCAGAAGATGTATTGCGAGTATTCAAGAAGTATTGGCAGAGCGGAAGTTGCCGCTGGTTTGCAGTTGTCGGAACCGAATCCGAAGAAAAAGCGGAAAAAATTCTTTCTGAACTTACCTTTGTAAAAAATTAAACTTTTTAAGTTATTAATTCTTAAACTTCAGGAATAATTCTACCGCAACCGTAATATGTTTTTTTCCAGTAATTTTCGTTTAATCCGCTGATAATTACACCTGTTCTGGGACCTGCGCTTGCTGCATTTAAAAATAAATTCTGTGTTCCAAAATCATTTTTGCCGGGATTTTTTCCAAGATAAATTCCTACGTGCGTAATTCTGGAATCCGTAGAAGCTTTGAAAAAAATCAAATCGCCTGGAAGTGCTTCGCCTAACGAAATTGGAGATGTTTGATTGTATATATCCTGTGCATTTCCTTTTATATCAATTCCTAAGCTTTGTTTTGCTGTGTAAGAAATAAGACCTGAACAGTCAAATCCTGGAGTTGGAGTTTTTCCGCCCCAAACATATTCAGTGCCTTTGAACTCCATTCCCCAATTGATAAATTTTTTACGCATATCTATTATAGAATCCATTTTTTGCTCAGATTCTTCAATTGTCGTATTTTTTTTCGGATTGATATCCTGGCTCTTTTTGAGTTCGTTCTTTTCTTGTGTTGTTTTATTAGAAACAGATTTATTTTCTTTTTGCTTGTTATTATTCTGTGCAGTTGTATTTTTTTTTGAAGAAGCGCTTTCCTTTTTTTCTGATTTTTGCTCTGTTTTTGTTTGATTTTCCTTTTTTGAGGTTCTATTTTTTAAGTTTGCTTTATTTTTTTCAAGTTCCTGTTTTACTTTTTCCGTTGCTGAAGAAAGTGTTTTTTTTGAAGATTCCAGTTTTTGTCGTTCTTTTTCAATATTTTCCAAAATATTTAGTTTTTTTTGTTTTACACTTTCAAAAAATTTTGAATTTTCATCTTCAATTTCTTTTTTAGAAGGTTCGGTTGTAATTTTGTAAAAATCTCCATCTTCAATTTTTTGATTTTCAAAAATATCATCATTTTGAGTTTCTGCGTATCCGACAAAAAGCGCAGTAAAGAGAATGAAAGTAAAAATTAATGTCTTTTTTTGATTTTTTTTCATACAATTTCTTGATCTAAAATTGCGATAATCAGATTTTTTTCTAAAAATAAAACTTTGCCTAAAAAGACAAAGTTTTATTTTTATAGCAAATTATATAAATTTAACGATAAAGTTTCGTTGCAATTTATTCTTCATCAAGAATTTCTTCAGCTTCTGTGTTAATTTCTTCATCGTTAGAAGTAATCATCATGTTCTGAAGTTTTAGAGAAAGAGCTTCTTTCAATGCTTTTCCTTCGCTTGTATTGTCTTCCACTCTGCTCATCGCATTTTGAAGTTGAATGTCGTAAAGTTTCTTCGGCATTCCCCAAACGGCATAATATTCATAATAAATTTTTGATTCTTTTGCTTTTTTTGAAGTTTTTACTTCTTTTTGAATCCAATATGAAGCGATTTTTTCAAGACCATTCAATTCAACGGCAGAAACTGCTTGTTTATACATATTCAATTCTTGTTCCAAAGA
The DNA here is from genome assembly GCA_964463615.1 of uncultured Treponema sp. Classification (GTDB taxonomy): domain Bacteria; phylum Spirochaetota; class Spirochaetia; order Treponematales; family Treponemataceae; genus Treponema_D. Next base: position 10,721 of record CAYXDA010000034.1, on the reverse strand, counting down.
AGTTGCTTCTTTTACATCTCCGCTTTGTTTAGAACGGCCTTTTTGAGCGGCAGAAACTGCTTTTCCTACAATTCTCTGCATTTCATCGCCAACTTGAACTTCAACATCAACTAAATCTGCCCATTGTTTTGTGAATTCAAGATTGTCGCCACGAGCAACTACAACAAATGGCTTCTTTCCGGAAATTCCCGGCATAATTGGAGAAAGATATTCGGCAGAATAATTTCCATTTCCAATTTCAACAACCCATTGTGGAATTTCGGAACCAAAAGAGGCTCCCTGATAATCAAGAATTGTTACGTAATTTTTCTGAACTTTAGAGGCTTTTCCTTTAATTCCAGAACCAGAAACTTTAGTTGTTCCACAACTGCTAAGCAAAATTGCGGCTACAACAGAAAAAATAAAAATACTTTTTTTCATTTTTTTCTCCTATAAAAAATCATTCCTATATATTTTTATAAATAAAACAATTACAAAAATACGAATACTTTCCAAATTAATTTTCAAAAGAAAGATTATTTATGTAAGAATCAAAATTCTTACTGAATTGAGTTTCAATGTCTTTTTCAAGAACCCGATACGTTCTGTTTATTGCATCAGATTCAGAAATCGAACCTTCTCTTCCTTTAAAATTTATTGCAAATAAAGATTTTGCCTGCAAATCGTCAGAAAAATCTAAATCAAGTGAGTAAACACAGTAAGTAATTTTTCCTTTTGCTGAAATTTCAGAAGAATATTTGCCTTGAAGAATATATTTTTCTTTTTTCGATGATGAAGTCTTAAATCCGTATTTTGAAAAAATATCTTGAAAGGCAGATTTTATTTTATTGTCTTTATCTCCAAGAATTTTTACATAAATAGAAATATTTTCTGCAAACTTTTTTTTATCCAACTGTAATTTTTGAAGAGAAACAACTTTCTTACTTATTTCATTGCCTTTTTCAAAATCAATTACAGTAAGATTTTTAACCAATTTATCGTTCTCGGCGGCAATTTCCGTCGCAAAACAAATTTCGCTGTATCCATAAAACGTGCCTGGATTTTTTTCAGACTCTTTTATTGCCTGGCGGATTGCCGCATCATTTTTTTCTATATAATCTTGATAAATGTCCGCCGTTTTTTTTCTTTCAAGAATTGCGATTGCATACCATTTTTTTTCAGATTTGTTATAAAAATATTCTGCAATTTCAATTCCGATAAGATTTTCTGCTTCAATTTGGCTTGTTATATTCTGCTGCAAATTTTCTGTTGAAGAAAAAGAAACTTTTCCGGCAGAAAGAGCTTGTTCCATTTTTTTTGATGCAACATTATTCGATTTTACTGTCTGACCAAAAACGGAAGAAAGATTTCTTACAGCGTCAAGTTCTGCCGTTTCCCGATTTATTCCGGAACCGGTTCCATTCATATATATTTCTGATGGATAAACGCTGGTCGGCAAAGTTATCCATTCCGGAATTCTTTTATTTGCAGCGAATAACAAACAAGTAGAGAAAATAAAGAAAAAAGCAAAAATATTTTTTTTCATAAAAATCCTGAATTATTTTTTAATCAATTTTAAAACTTTACAGCCGATTTTTTTATGTATTTCTTAATATCGTTATTTTGTTCTGACCAAATAATTCTGTTTGTTTCCAAATCAATCAGCTGCATATCAACTTGGTAAGTTCTTACTTGTTGTCTTCCGACTGTATCCACAATTGTTGAAACAGTACCTTGAAGCATAAAATCCGCCGCAGTTTCATTTCCGATGGATTTTGCAGTTTCGTAAGCATTTTCTGCTTGGTCATATTTTTCTGCACGAAGTTCTTCTCTTTGATTTGCGTCCGCTACAAATTCCAAAGTTCCATCATTGATAATTACGTTCTGAAATCTTTTTGAAAGAATTGAAGTGTCAATATGTTCAACACTTTTATTTTTTATAGTTCCAATAATTACAACTGGAGTTCTGCCTTCTGTCGCTTTAAAATTTGCAATTCGTTTTGATTTTATACATGAATCAATTAATGTTGTGCAAACTTGATCAACATCATTTGAGTTCCAATATCCGCTCAAATCCTTAACGCTATCTTCGGGTCCATATCTTTTTACAGAAGTTGAAGCACAAGAAAATAAGAACAGAGAAGAAATAGCTATCAAATTAACAAATAGTACTTTTAATTTCATAAATTACCTCTAAAATAAATCTATTTTATACAAGAAGAAACAACTAAAGATGGTTTTCCTTCTTTTACTTTCGTTTCAAATGGTTTTTCCACAACGCTTCCGTCAGAAAAACGATAAATCACTTTGCCGCTGTAAGAACCAGCCGGAACAGTAAAACCAGCGGCATTTACAGTTTCAGGGAAAAAGTCACCTTGTCGAATATCAGCGGTTTCTGTAAAATCGATAGCAGAAAGCCCTGCTGCAGTTGTATTGCACAATGTATTAAAAGCAACAGAAGACAAAGTGTATATAATGCTGTTTTTTTTCAATAACTTTAAGCCTTCATAACTTGCATTTATACTTGCAATTCCGGCAACGACTCCGCTGACTTTTTTTGTGATGCTGCGACTCATACTAGCAGAATATTCTTTTCTGGCTCTCAGTTTAACAGATTTTTCAAGATTTGTATTAAAATTTTCTATTATTATTGTTTTTTTTGTTCCAACATTATTTAAAATGACATCAACGCTTATGACTGTATTTTTTTCTTTATAAACAGGATATACAAACTTGAACTGAACAGGTAAAAAATTATATGAAGAATTTCCTGTTGGAACATAAAAATAAGTTGATTTTGAAGGAAAATAGACCTCATTAGAACTTTGTTTTCCAATCAATCCTGCAAGAGCAATAACATTTATGCGACCTTTTTCAGAAGGAATTGATGAATCGGCAGTATCAAAATTTTTAACAAGAGATTTTAAAACCATAGAATCTGAATCAATTTGGCTTTTATCGCCATCAGCCTGTCGTAAAATCAAACTTAAATATCTGGCAAAAGAAGATTCTTTGTAAAGATCTTTTTCTGTAGGTTTTTGAGGTAAATTTGCCGTAAAAACAGAAGAATCAATATTGTAAGATTTTAAATACTTTATATCTTCGTCAAGTTTTTCTTGAGCAGAAGGGTCTAAACCTTCGTTTACAATTACTTCTCCATAAAGCCGACGGTATTCAGGAAGTTTTACTGTAGAAAGTTTTGTGAGTTGATTTATGGCATTATTCAAATCGCCTTGCAAATAATAACAAAGAGAATTCATTGTATTGACTAAAAGATATTCGTAAACATTGCCTGTGTATTCTTTTAAATTTTCGTTAAGAACAGCTTTTCCGATTGATTTTGTAATACTTTTTGTAAGTGCGTCAAACATTTGTTCATCAGTTTTTTCAAAAACAACAGAAGCTTGAGCGTATTCACCGTTCAGAAAATAAAGCATTGCAAGATCTAAATTATCTCTTATATTTGCTTTCTTTTTTGTTTTTGATAAAAACATTCTAAGACAAGTTTCGTAATCCCGATTGTTGTAAGCGTTTTCAAATTTTTCTTCATTATATTTTATTGGCCTAAATTTTTTTTGCTCATCTTTTTTATCCACAGAAGCAGAAGTTTCATTTTCAATTTTTGAAGAAGCACATGATGAAAGAATGCAAACCGATAAGAATATAAAAATTTTAAAGAATTTTTTCATTTGAATCTCGAATTTATTGATAAATTTTTGAGCGTTTAAAATTTTATGCATTACCGTAAAGTTTATAATAAAATTCTAAAAAAAAAATAAAATTTTTAAGAAAAATATGGTTTTTCAAATAAAATCAGCATAAGTGTGTAAATATTTGCTTTTATGGCAAGCGGAATCCTTTGTTAAGATGCTATCGTCTGCTGTTTTCCGCCGTTGTACGCCACCTCTTAAAACTTGTGTCAAGTCTTTTTAATAATCATACCCCCATTTTTTTGTAAATTTCTATAGTTTTAAATTTTTACATTTATGTTTTTAAAGAAAAATTTTGGAGAAATGCAAAAATATGAAAAATTTTCTGAATTTTTGTCTGTAATTCACTGTTTATTTAAAACACTTGCAGCCCTTTGAAAAAAGGGCGTGGAAAAATAGAGGAGAAGTATTTTGATAATCAAAAAGGGCTAACTGGCTTCCTTGTATGAAAGTCTGTATTTTGCCTTTGCGTCCTTGTAGAAGTATTCTTCGATTAGGTCTTTCCAGACTTCGGGCATTGCGTTTCCAGAAGAGTCATCATCAAAAAGCTCCAGTTCAACTCTTTTTCCGTTTTTTGTGATTCCGTAAATTCCATCTTTAACGGAAAGATAAATTGTTATGTGCTGGTTAGGTGTATGAGGAACCTTGAAAAGATAATTCTTGAGTGAAAGTATGCACCCGGAATCAGTTCTTCGTTGAATTTTTACTGCGAGAATTTTTGCAAGTTCAATTTTCTGTTTATTTGTCGGCGGAAGGAACGCGCTTTCTTTTGACTTAGGTTCTTCCCCGAACCATTTTGCATACATTTTCATGAATGTCGGAAGAAACTCATTCACGCCCTCGACTGTCGTTATGTCTCTGAGTTTTAACTCAACAGGAAGCCGGCTTTGGACAACATCCCAGAACCGCTCCACTCTTCCTTTTGCCTGAGGAGAATTTGCCGCTATAAGTTCAATTCCAAGCTCCTTGCAGGATTGTGCAAACTGTGTCGCTGATTTTTCTTTTCCTTGAAGCTGCTCTTCAATAGTAAGTTTGCGATTATTAAAAAAGACAGAAAGTTTATCAAGATACAATGCCTCCGGTCTGCCCTTGTGCAGAATTGTATAGCGCAGGCACTCATTGTAGCCAAACGCGCATTCATTCTTTGTCATATACATTGCGGTCGGCTTTTTTGTCGCATCGTCAATGAAGGCGTGCAGCGCATATTTGTGTCCGTCCTCGAACCATTCAAACGGAGTCGCGTCGCCCTGTAAAAGCTCGCCTTCTTTTTCTCGTTTTGGTCTGCGTTCGTGGACAGTTTTTTCCTTATGGCTTCTTCTTATTTTTGGAGACTTGTATCCTGCTTCCTTTAGAATTTTTGATACAGTGTTCCGGCTCCGTTTTATGCCGTAGACATCTTCTAAAATGTCGCGGAAATGGGAAAAATTTACATTCTCAAAAATTTTTTTGCCGCTTTTGTTTGTCTGCTCTTTAATCTTTAGGATTAAACTTTTTTCTTCATCCGAGATTGCGTGCCTTGGTTTTCTTCCGGTGTTTCCGTGAACCAGAGACTTTTCGCCCTCCTGTCTGTATCTGCGCTTGATTGTCTTTGCGTGTCCGATTGTTATACTCAGCTCAAAGGCAAGCTCTCTGTTTGTGTAAAGCCCGTTCAATGATTTCTCAATTTTTTCTTTTCTGTTTTTTTGAAGTTTTGTAAGTTCCATAAATCTTTTAAAAACAGATATTTAATTTTAAATCAATAGCGGACACCTTTAATTAAAATGAAAGAGAATCGCCGTAATGTTACGGCGATGAAAAAACTCTTTTTGCTAGTCGCTGACCTTTCTTCCGGAAATACTTTTTACACTCTCTTTTGAAAGTATTTCAAAACCTTGGAATTCGAAGAAATCATCAGAATCTTTTGAGTAAGTTTTTATAACAATGTTTTTGTCTTGTATTTCGAACTTGGCATTCTGGTATTCTTTTGTTCCCTCTGTTGTTTCAAATCTGAGATTGTAATATTCGTAAGAAGGAATTCCAAATGTTTCTGCGTCATAATCAAGAGTGTTTCGCGGGCGGAAATAATCAGATGCTATTTCCAGTGGTATTTTTGTTTGTTCAAAATTGTCATCAAGATATGAATATCGGTTTTTCTTGTTATCGGTAAAATGCGGCAGGATTAACATTGCAAAAAATAGTGCGAAGGCAAAAATTCCAATTATTATGTAAAGAATCAGACCTTTATTTAAACCTTGCGCTTTAGAATATTCTTCTTCCGAAGGCTCTAAAACTTCAAATTCTGAATTCTTGTAATTATCAGTATTTTTCTCAAAGAAGTAAGAATCTTTGTCAACTCTTACGATATAAATCTTTTTGCCGGCTTTGTACTTCTCGTTTTTTAACAAAGGGTGGACACTGTTTTCGTATGTGTAATCACGGAACGAAACGAGCGTGACTTCAAAGCCAAAGTTCTCGAAATATTCTTTGACTTCCTTTGTGGAATTAAGAAGCGTGCTTTTTTTACGCTCAAAGCGGAACTCGAAATCGGAGTACCAGAAATCAATGTCATCTCTAAGTGTGAAATCATCTCTTTTTGACAAAAGAAAGCTTCTAAGCATTTCATATTTTTCTGATGACGATAAAGCGGGCTTGTTTTCTTGCTCTTGTTCCGATTTCGGTGACATCTCAACTTCGTCAGATTCTTTAGATACAGAGTTATCATCATCACTGAAAACTTCAATGTAATCTAGAGGGTCAAATTTTTCTTCATTTTTTTTCATAAAATAGCTCCTTGGAATTTATTTCTTATCGCCGTAACGTTACGGCGATTTCTTCAGTTTTTGCTTTTCGAGATACTTCTGGTATCGTGTCATGTCGGCTTTCTTGCATTCGTGAAAAGAAAGCGTCGTGTAGTCAATAAGTTTTTTGTTTCTGTCCTTGAAGCAGGGCTTTCCGCATTTTTTGCAGACAATAAGTCCGGAAGTCTGATTCTTTTCGGTTTTGTTTTCGTTGCAGAAATGGGGATTCCCGGAAGCATCGCAGGGCATCCATTTGTCGTTCTTTGTCCGCTTGTAGTTGATTTCTCTTCCGCAGTAACGGCAGTAGGTCATTTTTTCCCTCCGAAATGTTTTTGCTTGGTTTGAGCAAATTTTCTTTCAAGCTCGTTCTTGCCGTTCAGGAAGAATGCCGCCTTGTAACTCTTTCCTTCCTTGCTTTTGCAGCTTTTGGTTTTCGTGCCTTTTCCTGAAAGAAGAAGTTTTGCATCCTCAAAAGTGAATGTTGTTCCAGAGGATTTTTTCCATATTGAGAACTTGCAGCCGGTTGTTTTGAACGAGGAGCAGTAAAAGCTTTTTTCGCTTTCAAATATTCTAGAGCCGCACAACGGGCAGACTCCGGGACTTTCCTTTTCAAAAGTCTCTTTTATCTCCGGCTTAATGCAGTCTTCCACATATTCAGTTATGTGCCTTTCAAAAAGCGCGGGATTTTCTGAAAGCTCGTTTTCCCAGATTGTGGTCTGGTTCACATTTGCGATTTTTGAAAGCTCCCTGTCCTTCGCGAGCTGCGAAAGAAGAAAGAAGCCTTTTTTTGTCGCATAGAGTTTCCTGTTTTCTTCCGACACATACTGCTTTTCAAAAAGCTTCGCGATTATTTCCGCTCTTGTTGCTGGAGTTCCAAGTCCCAGAAGCTTCTTCTGCTTTTCGCCCTTTGGTTTTTCCATAAAGCTTAAAAGGCTGTCGATTGAGTATTCCTTCGGGCTTTGCGTTTTCTTTTCAAGTTTTGAAAATCTTGTGATGACGCAGTTCTTCTCGTCAAAATTTTTCACTTCCTGAATCTCGTCAGTTTTACCCATCGCCGTAATGTTACGGCGTTCGGCTTTTTTCCAGCCTTCCTGCACAATGTCCTTTATCGTCGCCTTGAATGAGAATCCTCCGCACTCGAAAATGATTGTCTTTTCATTGAAAATAAAGTCATCCATGCAGACTTTGAAGAAATTTTCCACGACGATTCCAAAGACATTCTGTTCTTCTTTCGTCGCGTCCGAAGGAAGTTTTCTAAGCGGAATCAGTGCGTGGTGCGCCTCAAGCTCGGACGAGTTGAAAATGTGGCGGTTTTCTTTTCTGATTAAGTTTTCGTTGCAGAAACCGGAAATCTCCTTGAAGTCGTTTTTCAGGAGATTGAATTTCTCGCGGAACAGTTCAACGTTTTCGTCTCCCATAACACGGCTCGGTGTTCGCGGATAGCTTAAGGCTTTACGGACTTCATAAAGACGCTGTGCAATTTCAAGCGTCTTTTCAGGCGAGTATCCATAAAGTTTATAGGCTGATTTTTGAAGAGCGTTTATGTTCAGAAGTTTCTCCGGCTTCTGTGTTTTCTGTGCAGTCTTTGAGTTTGATTCTTCAATCATCTTTCCGTCGCAGATGGTTTTCGCTTTTTCAAGAAATTCATTTCCAAGTGGGAAAGATGTTTTCCGGTTTTCTGGATTAAGAAGATACGCCTTGATTTGATTTCCGTTCTTGTCCTTGATTACGGCTTCAAGCTCGTTGTACGGAACAGGGACAAAGGTTTTTACTTCATAGTTACGCCGGGCGATTTCGCACAGGACTGCCGTCTGCACTCTTCCGACGGAAAATACTGTCGGGTTTCCGATTGAGACAAAGCGCGAGAGATTCATTCCGATGAGCCAATCCGCCCGCTGCCGTGCGTGTGCTTGGTTTGAAAGCTCATTGTAGTTTGAAAGCGGCTTTGCGTTTTCAAGTCCTTTTTTTATAACTTTCGGAGTGAGCGCCTGCGACTCCCAGAATCTGAAACAGTTTGAGATGTCCGTTATATCTGCCTGCTCAAGAACAATCCGTGCGATGAGCTCGCCTTCTCTGTCCGCGTCTGTGGCGATGATGATTTTCTCATTTCGGGCTGACGCTTCTCTTAAAAGTTTTAAAACCTCATCTGTGTGTTTCGCTGCTGCTGTTGTTTTCAGATAGGAAAATTTTCCCGGAACAATCGGCAGGTCTTCTATTTTCCATGTCTTGAAATCGGGGTTGTAATATTCCGGCGGAGCAAGCTCAAAAAGATGTCCGACGCAGTAGGTGATTGTCAGGTTGTCCGTTTTGTAGAAATCCTGGAATTTCTGCGCGCCAAAAGTCTGGGCGAAGTCGCTTGCGACATTAGGCTTTTCTGTAAGAATAAGCATTGTGAGAAATCCTTATTCTATGTATCCGCTTCTAAGTTACACAGAAACAAACCGCGCTGTCAAGATGAACTTTTTGCAAAAAGAATCGCCGTAACGTTACGGCGGCGGTCTATGAAAGTACAGGGCAAATACAGAACGTTTATCTATTCAGCAAGATAAAGGAGTGGCACAAAAAAGAATAGATAAACGGATATTTCCATAATTTATAAGGACTTTGAGGCTTGAAAAGTGGCACAAAAGGATTTTCGGCTGTGCCAGTTTTGTGCCTTGAGTGTGCCGCTTTGCACAGGGGCTTTTTGCTGGTTTTGGTTCTGCGGAAATCGTGGTAGAATAAAGTTGTTCTGAAACCGATGTTTCCGAACAAGTTTAATGAATCAACGCCGTAACGTTACGGCTTTAAGGAATGCAAAATGTTCTGTCTGAAACTTGAAGATGAAACAGTGTTAAGATTCGACTTTGAGAAGAACTGTTACGAGGTTCTACATCCTGAGCTTCTGCCTCTGACCCTCCGTGACGCCTTGTCCGACACGACAAAAGTTTCAGACCTGAATGTCTGGTTCAGGAACAAGGAGCTGATGTCAAGCTTCTTTCTGAACCGCTCGCTAAGCGTGAAAAGAGAGAACGCAAAATACATAATGAACCAGATGGGAATCGCGCAGGGAAACGACTTTGAAAGCAGATTCAATGCAATGGTGAAATGCAAGGCCTTGTCCGCCGCCGATTCCTACTGGCTGACAGAAAACGAGAATGAAAAATGGAAAGATGCGAATCTTCTTTCGGGCGACCTGAACGGAGCCTTGCAGCAGATTGCGCTTTTCGGAAGCTCTGTGAAAATCGCGGGAAAAATCCAGACGCCTGAGCTCACGGGGCAGGGAGCGTACGCGAAGGCATGGTACAAGGAAGACGGAAATCTCTATCTCTACAAGGCAAACTCCAGCGGTGGAAACGAATGTGAGCGGGAGGTTCTTGCAAGCGACATTCTCGACTGCTTCAATGTTCCGCACGTGAAGTATGAGCTTACACATAAAGAAGGCAGAACTGTATGTAAATGCAGGGACATGAATCTTGAAAATTCCAGCATTGTGGATTCAATAGAACTTGACATCTGGTGCGCAAGAAAGAAAATTGATTTTTTAGAAACAGCGCGGAAAATTGACTCCGAGATGTTCTTCAAGACGATTGTCGCGGACTATCTTATCTCGAACAGCGACCGGCACGGGGCGAACTGGGGATTCTACATGAACAACCGGACAGGAAAGCTGATCTGCGCGCATCCGCTCTTTGACCACAACAACGCATTCGACAGGAACTTCATGGAGGATGAGAACGGCGGAATCTGCCAGCTGCTTCCTGGAAAATCGCAGAGAGAAGCCGCGCTGTATGCGATAAAGCGATGCGACTTCAGATGTGTAAGACCTGTTTCAAAAGCGATGTTTTTTGATGAAGAGATGTACAAAAGTTTCATGAGGCGAGCGGTCGAGCTCGGACTCTACAGGGAGCAGAAAATCTCGCTCGCCGACAGGATATTCTCACGTGGCAAGGAGCAGTTCATTCCTGTGGAATTAAAGGACGATGACACGCATGAGTATTGGGATAAACTCAGAAGGAATCTTTCGCGCAGGAAAGAAGTGAAGAATAATGCAAAAGAAAAACAGTCTGAATTTTTCGAAAATAAAGTTTCTTCAAGCAATTTGACTGCGGAAAAATCTTTAGCAAGAAAACCTTTACATAAAAAAAATAAAGACAAAGACGGCTGGAGCATTTCAGACTAATCGCCGTAACGTTACGGCGATAAAAATGTGAATCTGTGTAATTAAATAAAATGACAAAAACTGTAAATCAGTGTATATTTTAATCAAGAGAGA
>CAYXDA010000033.1:0-16430 GCA_964463615.1 uncultured Treponema sp. | reverse complement strand
TTTGCAAATGCGGAATGGGTTGTATGTCCCGGAACAATCGGAATGCGAATATAGCCTCGTCCTGCAAGTGTTTGCGTAATCTGGTGTTCCATGGAAGAAGACAGATCAAAGCCCCAGCCGTTGCTTAGCGATTTTAGTATGAAATCTGCAATTTTGTCGTCAAAAAGAGGGTGCAAATCAGTGCTGCTGTTAAATTTTATTCTTGCGGAAAGTTCCATATCTATGTTTCCGCTTGAATCATTTGTAAATTTTGCATTTATGTTTTTTGCTTCTGCATGTAGAACCGGAATAAAAACAGAAGGACTTATGCCAACTCTAAAACCAAAAAGTTCAAATTCAACATCATTGGTAACATAAAAAAACATATTTGCGTCAATAGATCCGTCTGTTTCCAATGTTTCGTTAAGTTCATTCCCGTTGCTAAGAAAATCGAACAATTTTTTAGAAACGTTTCCCATTCCGTAAGAATCCAGTCCGGTTGAAAGCGCAACGGAAAGTCCGTTCTTCAAGTTAAGTCTGGTAAAAAACGATGTGGCGAGCAAAAAATTAAATTTTAGTCCGTCGTCGTTAAGGTCGCTGGACATCTTGTTAAGTTCAACTGTAAGTTCTTCTTTAAGAAAATCATTTGCCGCAAAGTAATTGTTGGAAAGTCCAAAATCCGCGTCAAATCCTATTTCAAAAATCCGATTTTGAAAATCCATCCGCTCTGAAGCAAAAACAGAAATTTTTGAAAAACAAAAGAAAAATACGGCAGGAAAAAGCAAAAAAGTCAGTTTTTTCATTTTATTTCTCCCAAACTGTAACTTTGCCGTCTGTTTTTATTTGTACAGCAAGATTTACGTTGAATTTTGCATCGCGCGGGATTTGCAAAACGCCGTCCGGCAATGAAACTTGCACTGTTGGAGAAAACGGATAAGAGCGCAACATGTTTTTTACATCGTCAGTGTAAACCGGAATATTTCCTTTTGAAAGCGACATTTTGTAAGTTGAAATTTTCATTCCGGAAAGATTTGTTTCAAAAATCATTTCTCCTTTTATGTTTTTATTTTGATAGGCGAAAAGTTCGTTATTGATTTTGTAAATTACTTTTCCGTATTCAACAATATCAATGTATTTTTCAAAATCTTCCAAATCAGTTGCTTCATCGCGGTTGAATAAATCTTCATCCGAACTTTTATCTGCAAGCGCAAGAATATCAATGTTTGTTACGTTGTCAGCCGCGTCTTTTAATTCAATTGCAAGCGGAATTTCTATCCGCGCAAAAAGGCGGATTTGCGCCGAAGAAATATCTTTTTTAAGTTTTTGATATTCCTGTTTTGAAAGCGTTACCTGTTTCTTTATTCCGCTTAGAGTTACATCGTACTGAATAAAAATATTTTTTTCTTTTTCTTCTTTTGTTCTGACAATTTCTGCAAGGTCTGTATATCCGGAAGCAGAGTTTTTTGAAAGCGTACTTATTACAACTCCGTTTTCATCTTTTTTTAAGGTTTCCGCTTTGGTTGCGTTTATTTCTTCTGTACTGTTAATTGCTTTTGTTGATTCAGTGTTGTCCTTTCCGGCTTTCAAAGAAATTGAACCTTTGTACTTAACGTTGGAAAAAGATTCCAATTCAGGTTTTTCGCAATAAATATAAACCGGCATTTTTGTAGGATATAAATTTGCTACAAATTCATTGTTTTCGCCCAACGCATCTGTAAAAGAGGAAAATAAATCATTAAAACTAAGTCCCAGATCAATGCTGCCTTCAGCCTTCCAGCTAAAGTCAATGTCGGAAACTTGTGTAAGAAAAGATGTGTCAACGTCTACAATATATCCTTCCGCTTCGGAGGAAGCATTTTCATCAATTTCAAGCGTTATTTCTTTTATCGGTAAATCTATTAAAAATTCTTGGGTTGCACAATTTTGTCCCGGATTGTAATCGTAAACTGTAAAATTTCCGTCTTTAGAAAGTTTTTCAGTAATAGTTTCTATAGAAATAAATTCGGAAAGTTTTTTAGAAAAGTCGCCGACTGTAAAAGCGTATTGCGCGTCAGAATCAATAGAAATTTTTTGCGGAATTTCCCAATTGCATGAAACAAAAAAAAAGGGAACAAATAATAAAAATTTAAATTTTTGCATAAAACTCCCAAAATCTGGCTTATTCTACCATTTTTATAAAAGAGTTTCAATTTTTTTATATTTGGTATTTGGGCGCAAGTTGATTTCGTAAGCGGGTGTTCCAGGTCCCGCTGTCGCTCGGCCTCACTTCGCGTTCCGCTCGTTCGTCTTTTGCCTTCGGCAAAAACCTTCCATACCCGAGCGCGGTGGTTTTGCAGAAAAAAAAAGCTGTCTGATAAGTTTTGAACGCAACGGTCATTGAGTGTTTTGATAAACTTAATGGCGCCGGTTTTTATTCCTATCAGACAGCCTTTTGAATTTTTCGGAACTATTTATTTTTTAAGAAGTTCCGCAAACGGATTGTAACTCATTCCGTCGTCGCTTCCAAAGTTGCGTCCGCCGCGGTTTTGCCGGTTCGCATTATGATTATCGCCATGGCGGTTGAGGTTCTCGGAACCACTATTCCCGCCTTTTTTCACAACAACAACTTTCCGCTTTCCGTCGCCACTTGTGGTTGCGGCTGCCGTTTTTTGGCGATTGAGCCTGTCGGAATCACCGCCATTTCCGATTCTGCCTGCCGCATCGCTTTTCAAAGAAAGGCTTATTCGTCTTCTGTCTTTGTCAAGCGCGATGATTGTAAATTCAAAAACATCGCCGACTTTAACAACTTCCATAGGGTCAGAAACAAAGTTGTCGCTAAGCTCCGAAACGTGAATCAATCCTGTTTCGTGCAAGCCGATGTCTACGAATGCGCCGAAATCAACAACGTTTTTGATTTTTCCGGTAACTTTCATTCCTTCTTTTAAGTCTTCAAAGTTCAGAACGCCTTTCTGCATAATCGGAGCAGGGTAGCCGTCGCGCGGATCGCGGTTAGGCTTTTGAAGTTCATCTATAATATCGTTCAGCGTTGTTTCGCCGATATTGTATTTTTCGCAAAGAGTTTTTCTGGTTTCGTTGTCGATTTTTCCGCCCTCTTTTATTGTCGGGTAAACTTCGCGCGCAACATTATAGTTTTCCGGATGAACCCAAGTGTTGTCGAGCGGGTCGGCGCTTTCTGCAATCTTCAAGAATCCTGCGCATTGTTCAAATGCTTTTGGTCCAAGACCCGGAACTTTTTTAAGGTCTTCGCGGCTCATGATTTTTCCGTTTGCATCGCGGTATGCAACTATCTTTTTCGCTGTAGAAGTGTTGATTCCAGAAACGTATTTTAAAAGCATATAACTTGCAGTGTTCAAGTTTACGCCGACATTGTTTACAACTGAGCCAACAACTTCATCAAGCTGTTCGGCAAGTTTCTTCTGGTTTACGTCGTGCTGGTAAAGACCAACGCCAATCGCTTTTGGGTCGATTTTTACAAGCTCTGCAAGCGGATCTTGAAGTCTGCGTCCCATAGAAATCGCGCCGCGAACCATTACGTCCAAATCTGGAAATTCTTCTGTTGCGACAGGGCTTGCCGAATAAACAGACGCGCCGCTTTCATCAACAACTGTGTATTTCACGTCGCTGTCCGCGTAATTTTCGCTGATAACTTTAGAAACAATCGCCTGAACTTCGTGCGAACCGGTGCCGTTTCCGACTGCAACAACCTGAATGTCGTACTTGTCGATTGCGTCGTTTATCGCCTTGTATGCGCCTTCCGGATCTTGTTCCTGGAAAATCTTGAAGAATCCAAGATATTTTCCGGTTTCGTCAAGGGCGGCGCATTTTGTTCCGTTTCTGTATCCAGGATCAACGCCAAGAACGCGGCTTCCTTTTATCGGCTGCGTCATCAGAAGATTCTTTAAGTTTTCGCTGAAAATCCCGATTCCGTGTTCGTCCGCCTCGTCTGTTTCGTTTGAACGGATTTCGCGCACAACTGCCGGAGACAAAAGCCGAACGATTCCGTCTTCAATTGCGTCTTTATGATATTGATTATGAATTGCATTTTTCTTTGCAATTAAATCAACTGCCGAATCTACGTCAATGTCGATTGTAACTTGCAGTGCGTCTTCGCGTTCTGCGCGGTTTATCGCTAAAATTCTGTGCGGCTTAACTTGATTCAGTGGCTCTGAATAATCCCAGTACATCTGGTAAGTGCTTGTCTTCATCGCCTGCTCTTCGCTTTGTCCTTCGGGAACAATTCCTTTTGTCTTGATGTTTCCAGTCGCCATATACAAATCGTGGATTGCCTTGCGGTTTTCCGCATCCTGGCTGATTCTTTCTGCAATAATGTCTTTTGCGCCTTGAATAGCGTCTTCGGCTGATTCCACATTCAGAGCGGAGTCTTCGTTATCGGTTTTTACGAACTTTTCGGCTTCTTTTTCAACTGCCGCATCATCGTTTTCGCCAAGAATAAAATCCGCCAAAGGTTCAAGACCTTTTTCCTGTGCGACCATTCCGCGTGTCTTCTTTTTCTTTTTGAACGGAGCCCACAAATCTTCAAGCGCGGTTAAAGTTTCCGCTTTCATAATCGCTTCATAAAGCGAATCTGTGAGTTTTCCCTGTGCAAAAACGCCTTTTACAATTTCAAGACGGCGTTCTTCAAGATTTTTATATGATTTGAACAAATGGTCTATGTCGCGGACTTGAACTTCATCCAGATTTCCGGTTTTTTCTTTTCGATAACGGCTGATAAATGCAATTGTGCAATCTTCGTTTATCAAACTGATAACTGCGCTAACTTGCTGAACGCGGACATTAATCTCGTCAGCAATCTTTTTCATAATTTCAACTTCATTGACTTGTAAAGCGTCAATTGCTTCTTGTGTAAATTCCATAATTTCTTATTTTAACGTAAATTTTTCACCAAAGTAAATAATCTGTGATATAATTACTGTGATTTTTTAAAGGGAATTATATGAGCAGTATAGTAGACGAAATTGTAAAAGGAAGAAAAACTTTTTTTATAGCACCAGACCGTTCTCTTTTTCCTCAGTCTTATCTTGAAGAATATTTAACTATGGGATTTGAATGTTACTTTATCGATACAGACATTTTTCTTCCTATTGAAGTAAAGATAGAAATTATACTTTCTGTTTTTAAAGATTCGATTTTATTTTTTAACATAGATTCGCCGTTGCAGGATAATACTTGGCCGCGTCTTATAAGCGAACTTCACGATAAATATCCGGATGCTCTTTTTGGTGTAACTTATTCAAAAAGACAGACTTTGAATGAAAAGCATTCGTTGGAAAAACTTTATCTTTATACAATCGGAATTCAGTGCGGGTGCATTCAGCTTGAATATCAAAAAAGAAATAATTTTGAGCTTATAGACAAGATGCTTTTTGCAAACCAGGCAATGGGACGCAGAAAGGCTGTCCGCGCGGTTTGTACGAACAACTGTAAATTTCAGATTGTCAGTGAAAAGAGCGGAACTGTTCAGGGCAATATTACGGATCTTAGCATTTCGCACTTTTCAGTTATGCTTCCGGAAAATGCGCTTGAACTTGATGATTACGAAAAAGTAAAAGATGTTGCGTTTACAGTAAAAGGTTTGCGCTTTCATTCGGATGCCGTTCTTTATATGACGCGTAAAACTGATGAGGGCGTTCTTTTTGTTTTTGCTTTCTGTTCAAAAAATGGTCAAAGTGGACTTGATGCTTCAAATAAGGCGCTGGTGGTTCCGAAAATTTACGAAATCATGGTGGAAAACTGCAAAGAACTTTTGGATAAACTTTTTAGTGCGGCAAGCCACCGGAGAAAGAGATTTCAAGAACCAAATTTAGATGCACTCAGCGATGTGAATGGTTATGTGAATAATCTTAATTGATTTTCCACTTGTTGTTTTCACGTACAAAACGTTTTGCGTTTACTTCCAGAAGTCTGCCGTCTTCGCCAAGCATTTTTACCATATTAGAGATAAGGTTTACTTCTGTAACTCTGAAGTTTGTTCCATCGTAATAAATGTGAATGCCTTCTGACGGCAATTTCTTGCGTGCCTCGCTGTACCAGTCGAATTCGTAGGAAAGGCAGCATAGCAAACGACCGCATTGTCCGCTGATTTTCATGGAATTCAGAGAAAGATTTTGGTCTTTTGCCATTTTTATAGAAACAGGGCGTAGTTTATCGCTGATTCCGTGGCAGCAGAACGGTCTTCCGCAAACTCCAAGTCCGCCGGTAATTCTGGATTCATCGCGAACACCGATTTGTCTAAGTTCGATACGCATTTTAAAGACGCTTACCAAATCTTTTACAAGTTCGCGAAAATCAACGCGGTTTTCTGAACTGAAGAAGAACAATGCTTTTGGTTCATCAACAAGAAAGTGAACCGTAATTAACTTCATGTCAAGTTTATGAAGGGCGACTTTTTCTTTGAAAATTTTAAAAGCGTCTTTTTCTTTTTCTTTGTTTTCAGCAGCTTTTTCCAAATCTTCTTTGTTTGCTTTTCTTTCTATTATGACAATTTCTGCTGGTTTTACGCCTAGCGGCTTTTTTGCAATTCCTTTTACTTTTGCCATATCCTTGCCGTAGCGGGAATTGATAATTGCGTATTCTCCAACCCGAACATCAATGTTCTTTTCATTTTTGGCGTAAACGGTTTCAAATGAATATTCAAGTTTTAAAACATAAAGCGGCGAGTCAAAAACAAAGTCATCTGCGCGGCTAATATCATCTTTATCTTCAAGTGATGCAAGGTTTTCACCTTCATCTATGTCTTCTTCAAAAATATCACTCATATTTTTCTTTTTTTATTATAACCTATTCTGCTAAAAAATCCACAAGCATACCTTTTATTTCATCAACTTTTGACAGTAATTTTAATTTATCCGAATGACTTTGCAGAACCATTGCGGCAAGCTCATCAAGTTTTTTGTCTATGATATGAATTTGAAAGAGCGGATCGCGGGGTTTTCTTTCTTCAAAGTAAACGGATTTTTTGTGTGAAATTCCAAAGCGCTTTTTGGTTTTTATTTCATAGTTGTTTTTTTCAATATATTTTATGAACTGACCGACAGCCTTTCTGAATGCGGCCATGTTTTTTTCATTTGTTTGCTCTCCAAGTTCATCTGCGGTCAAGTCAACGGCGTCTTTTAAATAATTTATTGCATCATCAACAGAAAGACCTGCGATTTCAAGTGGAAGTCCTGCGCTTGCAAGTGAAAATTCTTCTTCTTTTTTCTGAACCATATCAGAAAATGGCGAATTTTTTGGTTTTTGAGTTTTTGCTTTTTCCTGCTCTTTTTGCGCTTTTTTTGCGGCTGCGGAAGTTGCGGAAAAATAAAGAGAAGAATTGTTCAGTACGTCAATTCCGTTCATTAAAACGCTGCCTTTTCGCGGATTGCTTTTGCCTGAAGGAATTTATCCGCTTCTTCTTTGAATCGCTGATCGTCGGAAATGGAAATACAATGACCTTGGAAAATGACATCTTCTTCCATTTGAACTTTTTTTGAAATTATACTTCCGATTACCGCAGAACTTGAAAGGAGTTTTACGCTTTCTTTTGCGGAGACGTCGCCCAGAACAATTCCGCCGATGATTGCAGATTTTGCAGTAATGTTTCCTTTTATTTTGGCTTTTTCGCTGATAATAACGGCTCCGTCTGTTTCTAGGTTTCCGTCGATATCGCCGTCAATACGGATAAAGCCGTTGATATGCATATCACCTTTTATAAAGGAACCGTTTCCGATTAGTGTGTTTATTGAAATGTCATCTGCGCGAAAAGCCATATATTCCTATTTAGAAAATTTTACGTTGATATATTTTACAGGATCTACTACATCTGAACCGATATGAACTTCGTAGTGAAGGTGAGGTCCGGTTGTAACGCCAGTATTTCCTATGTAGCCAATAACTTGACCCTGATTTACGTATTCACCTTTTTTTACGCGTGTTGCGCTTAAGTGTGCATAGCGGGTGTACATTCCGTGTTTATGGCGGACAACAATATTGATACCGAAACTTGCATCGTAGCCGACTGTTGCAATCTGGCCGTTGGCTGTAACCATAACAGGGTCGCCGGAACGCCATGTAGAAAAGTCGATTCCTTTGTGGATGTACCATTGACCCGTAATAGCGTGAATATTTGGTCCGAACTGCTGCGAAATGTGAACATTTGGATTGTTTACCGGCCAAATGTTAGGAATTTCGCGGAAAAGCGAACTTTGGTTGTCCAACATTTTTCCGATTTGTTCGATTGGTTGAACGGCTTCTTCGAGATATGTTGTAAGAGAGCGGATGTCTGCGGTTTCGTTTACAGAGCCGCTTACAGAATCTTTTGAAGTGAACAAAGACGAAAGGTCGCCGTTGTTTACGGAAGCGCGAGAAACGTTGTTGCTTCTGTCTAGCCCCAAAAGGGAAAGCGACTGTGAAAGCGAAGCCTGAAAGCGTTTTGCCGCCTGCAGGAGGTTTGTGTTTTCGTCGCGGAGTTCGTCAAGACTGGCAAGGGTTTCGCGGTTTTTGTTCATAAGGCTGGAAATTTCCGCATTGGAAATAACAGCGCGTCTGTTAAAATAGAAGAATGAAGTAACGATTCCGGCAACAAGGATTAGACCGAATGAAAGCGCAAATACATTTGTTTGAATGTTTATAACTTTGCTTTGTGAGTGCGGAACAATCATTATTGTGAGTTTGCTGTCGAAAATTTTAAATAATTTTACGAAGAAATTTCCAATCGCTTTGAAAAAAGAAACAAATCCGTTGTGAACGTTTGAAGCGATTTTCTTTTCTATTTTTTTATATTTTTGTGTTCTTGCCAAAATCAACTCCGTTAATATTATAAAAATATTACGCGATTTTTATAGTATAACAATCACGTTCTGAAGTGTCAAATTTACGTAGGAATTACGTAATTATTATATGGATAGTTTTTTTATAATGTAAAACTTTTTTTTACCTGCGCAGCGAAGCGGTGCGCCGTGTACCGAGGGGTAGGCGAAAACCTAAGGAGCGGAGCGACGCGGGGTTGAGCCGTAGGGCAGGCGCCCTCTTTTGTGCTTGCCTGTGAGCCCGTATCACCAAAAGCGAATGCTTTTGGTGAGTAGTGAGGCACGGAGTTCCGAACGTTGGGCAGGCGCCCTCTTTTATGCTTTTGCGGCTTTGAACTTTAAAAAAGTTGACATTAAAAAAATCCTATATTATCTTTATCGGTATGAATGGTTAAAAAAAACACCATTTATCATTATCTTTTTTTGGAAGAAAGCCATGCAATTTTTTGATACTCACGCTCACATCGGGCTTATTTACGATGATCCTATAGAACAATTACGTGTTATTCAGCAGGCTAAAGTTGCTGGAGTAACTAGAATTATAAGCATTAACAATTCTTTGCATGATTTTGCTAAGGTTTATCCGCAGATTAAGGCGATTCCCGGAATTTATCATGCGGTTGGAGTTGCACCTTCTGAAGTTGCAAATCCTGGAAGGGATTACGTTGCTAAAATAGAAGAATATTTGAAGCTGCCGAATGTTATTGCTGTTGGCGAAACTGGTCTTGATTATTACAAGCAGTTTGGCGACAAGCGCAGTCAGATTGAACTTTTTATAACTCAACTGGAAATTGCGCAGAAGCATAATCTTCCGGTTGTAATTCATAACCGTGATGCCGGAAAGGATGTTTACGATGTTTTGCGTGAACGTATGCCAAATTCCGGGGCGATTTTTCATTGTTATTCAGAAGATGCTGAATATGCAAAAAAATGTCTGGATATGAATGTATGGTTTTCTTTTGCAGGAAATCTTACTTACAGAAATGCAAGAAATCTTCACGAGACTGTGCTTAATATTCCGTTGGACAGAATTCTTATAGAAACAGAATCTCCGTTTATGATTCCGGCTGAATACCGCGAAAAGAAACGAACTATGCCGGCATATCTTCCGTCTACTGCGAAATTTCTTGCGGAAATGCTTGAAGTTGATTTGGAAGAACTTAGCGTTCAGCTTTGGAAAAACAGCTGCAAAGCGTTTAATTTACCGGAATAAAATACAATGCTTTATCATCCTGTAAAAATTGGGTCTGTTGAATTGAACGGAAATCTCTTTCTTGCGCCGGTTGCGGGTTATAGCGACCGTTCGTTTCGTTCAATCTGCGTGGATAAGGGCGCTTCTTTTACATATACGGAAATGGTTTCTGCAGAAGCGTTGACGCGGAACAACAGAAAAACTGAAGTTCTTATGCGCCGCGCGGAAAATGAAAAGGTTTATTCCGTGCAGATTTTTGGCGGAGAGCCTGAAAAAATGGCGGAAGCGGCAAAAATCGTTCTTGAGAAGACAAATTGCGAATGTATTGATATTAATTGCGGTTGCCCTGTTCCGAAGATTGTAAAAACTGGTGCTGGGTCGGTGCTTACTAATAATCCGGAAATGCTTGGAAAAGTTGCGGCTGCGGTTGTAAAAGCGGTTGATGGCAAAGCGGCTGTTTCTGTAAAAATCCGTTCCGGTTGGGAGCAGAAATCTATTACTTATAAAGAAGCGGCGGTTGCGGCTTTGGAAGCAGGTGTTGATGCGATTACAATGCATCCGCGCACAAAAGCGCAGGGGTACGACGGCAAGGCAGATTGGGAAAAGCTTAAGGAACTTGTAAAATTGGTAAACGGAAAAGTTCCTGTTTTTGGTTCCGGGGATTTGTTCCGCCCGGAAGACGCTAAAAGAATGCTGGAAGAAACTGGAGTTGATGCCGTTATGTTTGCGCGCGGTGCGATGGGAAATCCGTTTATTTTTTCTAAAACAATTGCGCTTTTAACAAATGGTTCATACGAAGATGTTTCTGCGGGTGAGCGTCTGAAAACAGGATTCAGGGAACTTGCTCTTCTTGCGGCGGATATTGGTGAAAAGAGCGCGTGTATGGAGATGCGAAAAAGGTTCTGTGCTTATTCAAAGGGAATTCCGAGCGGCGGGGAACTTAGACAAAAAACGGTTCACGCTTGCACTTTGGAAGATTATCACAGAATATTTGACCCTTATATAAATTAAGGTTAAACTTTTATAGTATGAGTTTGTTTCAGATTATCTCGGATTTTTTTGAATCTCTTTTTAATAAAAATTCGCCTGAAGTTCAGAAGAGAATTCAGATGCGAAAGCTTGAAAACGAACTTCGCTCTCAAGAGCCGATAATTTTCAAAAACGGAAAAATTTTACCTAATTTTGCGGAATCAATCAGAATTCTTTATGTGAATACAAAACCTTTGAACGAATTGTTGTCTTCTACGATTTTTAGTACGGATATTCCAAGAAACAGAAGGTTTGAAAATCAGCTTGTGCTTACGGGATTTTCTGAACCGTCGCAAAAAGTGGTTGATTCGCTGGAGTTTGAAAATCGTAAGGCGCAACTTACTGCTGATTCCGCGATGACAACTTCGCAGATTTTTGACAGACAGCATAAAAATCTTGAGCGGCTTTTACATGAACTTAATTCCGAACCGTTTAAAAAGATTGATCAGGATTTGAATATGCTGCGTCAGTTGGGTGATTTTTGCAAATTTAATTTTGTTACGGTTCTTCAGATTTTTGATCCAAACTTTGTTTCCGCAGATCCGCGTTACAAACCTTCTTATTTGGAAATTCCGGTTGGAAAAGTGGAAAACGTTCTGGAAGATTTGTATTATGTTGTAAAAGGTCTTTCCATTACAACCAGCACTTTGAATGCGATTTCTGCTCTTGTTGTGCTGCGTTCCGGGAACAATTCTTTGAATGCGAATTCCGATTTGTTAAAAGAAAATTTGAAAAAGATAGCGTTTGTTCTTAATCATATAATTACAGGAGAGCGGCTGCGGCTTTTAATCTGCTATTCAAAGGGTGACTTGAGTTATATGCCCAAGGCAGTTTCTTACAATGAATCTGCAAGAAAACATTTTGGTGAAATGCTTCAGACAAAATTCAAGGCGGATGAGCAAAGAATAAAAACGGAACTTAAAGATGAAAAAATAAACAGCGAGCTTGAAAATCTTTTTGGGGAAGTTCCTCTTCTTTCTTTGAACGGTTACAACAGCGAAACGAACGCAAAACTTTTGGCAAGTTCTTCAATGACTTTTTCATGGATTATGCCTATGCGGATTTTAAAAACTTTTTTGGCAACGTATCTTTCTGATCCGATTCGTTCTTTTTTAAATGATATTGTTGTTGAAGGTTTTTTTAATAATCCGCAATTCAAAACAGATTTTTCTTCGGATACTTTTGCCGCTTTGGAATGTTCGCAGGAACTTTTGAACTTTGAAACTTCTTTTGAGGGCGGGCAAAAAAATTCTTTGGCATTGATAGAAGGCTTTATTCATGACGCTCACAATGATCCGGAATTTTTTAAAAAGCTTGAACAGATGGTTGGAAATATTAATTCTGAGGCAAACAAGTTGATTACGCAGGAAACGAACAGTCTGCATAAGCTTGCCGTTCATTTGGACAACCTTTTGCAGGATGCGAAAAAGCCTACCAGCGAACTTGTTTCCAATTTAAAAGTGTTGATCATGTCTTCTAGAAATCGGGATAATACAGATTTATTGGAGCAGCAGTTTCCAAAATGGAAAATATTCTTTGATATAATGAAGAATTATGCTATAATATCAAATTGATTTCGGGGGGGGGGAAGAGTTAAAAAGAATGGGTACGGAATCTATTAAAAAGAATAAAAAGTCAATGGATCAAATTATTGCTGATTACGAAAAGCACATTTATGATTTGGAACAACTTCTTGATATTTCTCGTTCATTTTGTTCAACTTTAGAAGGTCCAAAGTTGTTGGAGTCTATTGTTTTTTCGTGTATGGCTCAAATGCGTGTTACAAACGCAGGTATTTTTGTTTTAGACCTTTTAAATTCTGAATATTTTCAGCTTGAAACAAAGCAGAGCGTTTTGGATTCCCATAGTGGAATAAAATATCAGATTCCGTATACAGATCCGATTATTACCGTTCTTTCTGAGGAAAAGCGTCCTGTAACGCTTGAATATCTGTTGGAAAAAAGTCCGGGGACGGTTTCCGGTGAAATGCTTAAATCTCTTAGTCCTACGTTGATTATTCCGTTGCTTCAAAAAAATCATATAAACGGAATTTTGTTTCTTGGCGAACGTTTTACTTTTGAGCCCGGAAGTGATACTTCTTATACGGATTACGAAAAAGACTTGATTCAAAATATTGCGTCGCTTGGAGCGATTGCTATTAATAATGCTGCTTTGATTGAACGTTCTTCTACGGATATGATGACGCAGCTTAAGTTGAAATACTACTTTTTTAATGTTCTTACAGAAAAACTTGATAATGCAATGACGCAGAAACTTCCGCTTGCTGTTTTGATGTTTGACATAGATTTTTTCAAACATTTTAACGACACTTACGGTCATGAGTGCGGAGATTATGTTTTAAAGCAGGTTGCGCAACTTATAAAAAAAGGACTTCGCGAAGATGATCTTGCCAGCCGCTACGGCGGAGAAGAGTTTACTGTTCTTTTGAATGATACGGAAAAGGATGATGCCGTTCAAATTGCGGATAGAATTCGTTCCAACATAGAAAATCATGATTTTGTTTTTAATGAACAGCATATGAAAGTTACAATTTCATGCGGAGTTTCGGTTTTTGATTATAAGACAAATCCTATTACGGTTGCGGCTCAGATTGTAAATCAGGCTGATCAAGGTTTGTATATGTCAAAGCACAATGGACGAAACAGAGTTACTTATGCGCCTCCATCGTTGGTTTCTTTGGAAGATGTTGAACAGTCTGATGGTGGTTCAAATAAAAAATCAAAGTAAATCGTATTGCAATTCCAGTCTTTAAATAAATTCGGGAAGATGTTTTGGAAACGGATAGATGAAACGTTTTTTTAAGACTTTTTTGTTCTTGTTTTCTGTATTTTTTTGTTCGGCGGAAATTCGGGATTTTAAAGAAAATATTCAAATTCAAATTTGGTCAGAACTGGATGCTTTTCCGGAATTAAAGGAAGCCCAAAATGTTGAAGCCGGGGTTTTTGATTATTCAATTCAACGTTTAAAAGATGTTGCGCCTTTTCTTATTAACGGAATGGTTTATGGTTGGAATTTTACGTATACACCGTCTGATAAACTTAGGAATGTAAAAGAGTATTTTGAAATTGAACCGATTGGTAAAATCGATGTTGAAGAAAACAAGCTTGTTTTTGAAAATCCGTGGATTCAGGATAATCTGGTGCATATTTGGATAAAATATAAGCGGACGCCGGAAGAAATGTTTTCTTATAAAGCCTGGAATTCCATAAATGTGAAAAAGGCGCAGGGAGCGGGTAGTGCTTCTGTAAAACTTGGTTTTGAAGGAATAACGGAAGCTTCGAAAAATGCAGTTCGCGATGGAATCAGAGATTTTTACAGACCGATAATAAAGAACAAACCGAAAGAAATAACCGGAAAGTTGATAATCAGAAAAGAGCCGCAAATCGGTATAATAGAAGGCAGGTATTCGGTTAAACTTGATTTTTTTCTAGAAACAGATAGAATTATAAATTACACAACGTTTTAATTTTTAAAGTGATTGGGGGTCTTATGAAAAAATTACTTATAATTTTGTTTTCGATGTTTATTATTTCTGGCGGTGTTTTTGCGCAGTCGGCAGTTTCGGCTCTTCCAGATGAAAAAGATATTGCTGATCTTTCAATGAAAGTGGTTGTTCCGGAAAATCAGCATATAAATGAACAAAATACAAAGACTGCAAAGGTAAAAATTGAATATATACCGATGACAGACGAGGCAAGAATATATTATACTGATATGTATGTAACGTATGATTCTGGCGATGCAATGAATGCAGTGCTTGGCTGTCTTGAAGATTTTACAAAACAGAACAAATACTATCACTACAGATATATGGATCGCGACAGAGAGCGCTACTATAAAGACGACCGTGGAATAAGCTGGGCGCAGTATATGTCTCATGTAAAATTCACTCGTTAAACTTTGTTGGACTAAACTAAAATGGATATTTCAAACATCATCAAAAACTTGCACCCGCTTGAAATAAAGGTGCTTTTAACTTATTCGGATAAGGATGAACTTACATCTGAAAAACTTATTAAAGAACTGAATTACAAGGAAGGTCATGCGAATCAGGCGTTTTCTTGGCTTGGTGGCAAAGAACTTGTAAAAGAAGTAGGACGGGTTGCTCATACTTTTTATGAAATTACAGAAACAGGAAAGAATCTTGCGAAGGACGGAACTATTGAAGAGCGTGTTGTTTCTCTTTTGAAGGATTCCGGTGCAAAAACTCTTCCTGAAATTGCTGCTGCACTTAAAATAGAAAATAAAGATATTGGTTCTGCGTTCGGTCTGCTTTCTAAAGAAGGCGTTTTAAAAATGAATGCAGAAAAGAAAGCGGAATACACGGGCGCTGCTTTGCCTGCAAAAATTTCTGTTACAGCGGAACTTTTGAAAAAAGCGGAAAAAACGGAAGACGGTTTGCTGGACAAAGCAAATCTTTCTGAAGAAGAGCAGGATGTAATTGCGACTTTGGCGAAAAAGCGTAGTGCAACTGATAGTCCGTTTAAAATTATTGAGCGCGAAACTGTAACATACAAACTTGTTGCAGATGCTGCACAGGTAAAAGATGCGTTGAAAAAAGCGGGCGTAACTGGCAATGAAATTGGTGAAATCACACCAAAAATGCTTGAAAGCGGAGATTGGAAGAACGGTACTTTCCGTGGATACAACATTTCTTTGCAGCCGGCGCGCATTATTCCGGGAAGAACAAATCCTTATGTTCAGTTTTTGGAATCTGTAAAAGATAAGCTTTGTTCGCTTGGTTTTCAGGAATTTGATGGTCCGCTTGTAGAAACTGAATTCTGGAATGGTGATGCATTGTTTATGCCGCAATTCCATGCTGCACGCGATATTCATGATGTTTATAGAATTAAAAATCCAACTCATGCAAAATCTATTGAAGAACCTTATTTGTCAAATGTTGCGAAAGTGCATGAAAATGGTGGTGATACCGGAAGTCGCGGTTGGAACTATAGTTTTGACAAAGAATTTACACGAAGATTGATTTTGCGTTCGCAGGGAACAGTTCTTTCTGCGCATCAGTTGCATAAAGCGGAAATTCCTGGCAAATATTTTGGAATTGCGCGATGTTTTCGCTATGACAAAGTTGATGCAACTCATCTTTCTGATTTCTACCAGACAGAAGGAATTGTAATCGGCGAAGATGTAAATCTTAGAACTTTGCTTGGATTCTTAAAAATGTTTGCAACGGAAATTGCGGGCGCAACAGAAGTTAAGTATGTTCCTGGATATTTTCCGTTTACAGAACCTTCTGTGGAAGTTCATATAAAACATCCGGTTTTGGGTTGGTTTGAACTTGGCGGTTCAGGAATTTTCCGCCCTGAAGTTACAAAAGCGATGGGAATTGATGTCCCTGTTTTGGCTTGGGGAATTGGAATTGACAGAATGGCTTTGATGGCGCTTGG
>CAYXDA010000032.1:0-16573 GCA_964463615.1 uncultured Treponema sp. | reverse complement strand
CCTACAAGAACTACAGGGCAACTTATAAAGCGAATCATGTCAAAAATCGCAAAACCCGCATCAACATCACCGCCAGGCGAATCGATATAAACATAAACAGGTTTTTCTGCGTCATCTGCTTCCAATACCAAAAGCTGACGGACAATTTTTTCCGCCAAATCTTTGTTAATTTCACCAGAAAGAATAATCTGGCGTGTTTTCATAAATTTTTCTGCAAGAGGATCCGGAATATCTGAAGTTTTCTTTTTAGCGTCCTCTTCTTCAAAACGAATTTCTTTCATTTAACGTCCTAAAAAATAAATTTCTTTTACATTTAATATAGCAAAATAACAGCCGGATTTCAATTTACTTTTTAATCTTTTAAATATCAGTTTAATTAATATCAGTATCTTTTATATCAGCACGTTGATCTTCTTTTAACATTCTAAGCCTTTGACGTCTAAGAACGCTTCTGTTAGAAAAATGAATCATACAGAACAAAGACATAACAACAAAATATGTTAAAACAAGAACATATGTTGCCTGATAAGGTTTTAAAGATAAACTCATAATAACAATTATACATACAAGAATTTGAACTGCGACAACAAGCAAAAGAGCATTTTTCTTTGAAAAACCTAAATTCAAAAGTTTGTGGTGCAAATGCGCCTTATCCGGACTCATAACAGGCCGGTGATCGCGCAAACGCCTCCAGATTGCGGCAATTGTATCTGTCATAGGAATTGAAACAAGATTTATTATTACAAGAATTTTATTGAATTCATACGTTTGATTTATTGTATTTCCGGCATAAGCATACAAAGGAAGAATTGCGATCATAAAACCTAAAAACTGACTTCCATTGTCTCCCATAAAAATTTTTGCCGGTGGCCAATTGAAAAACAAAAAACCAAGAACAGCAGCACAAAGAAATATACAAATATAACTTCCTTCTGTATAAAACTGCGAATAAATTATTGCTATTGAAGCAAAAACACTTAATGCCAAAGATCCGCAAAGCGCATCAAGTCCATCAATCAAATTATATGAATTAATAATTCCAAAAACCCAACAGAATGTAAATCCGTAGGAAAAAATCCGTCCAAAAATTGAATTATACAGAGGAATTCCAAAAATACTTTGAAACCTGTAACCGCCAAGAACAACAACAGCAGTCGCTATCAGCTGCGCAATCGCTTTCTGCCAGGCTTTAAGTTCCACAATGTCATCAAGAATGCCAACCGTAAATATTATTGTGCCGCCAAGCAGAAGAGGCAGTTTTGTATTAAAGCCTTTAAGATCAGTTATGCAAAAATAAACTGAATATCCGATTACAAAACTAAGAAAAATTGCAATTCCGCCAAGCCGCGGAATATTTCCTGAATGAATTTTCCTTGCATTAACAGAATCATACAATGTAAATTTCTTACAAAAATGAATAACTCCCGGAATCAAGGAAGAAGATAATATAAGTATTAAAAGAGCAACAACTATTGTTAAAAACATAGATTATTTATACCCCCCCCGTACACTACTACAGTACACGTAATCTACTACAGTAGTTTACCCTAAAATAAAACGTTTTTCAATAATTTATTTTATAAAGTTTCACGCTCTTATTCAATTCTAGATTTATCGAACAAAGAGGAATTTAAAAATATATGCAGACTTTCTTTCCAGTCCGGAAGTGCAATTCCAAGCGCTTTCTGAATCTTTTCTTTGCTAAGGACGGAATAAGCAGGACGTTTTGCCGGCGTTGGATAGTCTTCTGTTGTACATGGATTAACAACACAAGCTTTATTCGTAATCCAGCCGGCTTCAATTCCCTGCGCTTTTATTTCGTTTGTAAAATCCCACCATGAAATTTCGCCCAAATCCGTACAATGATAAATTCCGTAGGGAACCGGATTTTCAGAAGAAAACTCTGCCGAAACGCAAATCAGTTTTATAATCACGTTTGCCAAGTCGCCTGCAAAAGTTGGCGTTCCAAACTGATCGTTTACAACTTTTACAGAATCATGAGTGTTCATTGCGCGAATCATCGTATAAACAAAGTTTTTGCCGGCCCAACCATAAAGCCAGGCAGTGCGCAAAATATAATATTTATCTGTATTTTCCGAAACAGCTTTTTCACCGTCCGCTTTTGTAACACCATAAACGCCAATCGGAGCAACAGGCATATCTTCCGTGCGCGGAGTTTTTCCAGTTCCGTCAAAAACATAATCCGTAGAAATATGAATTAAAGTTGCACCGATTTTCTTTGCTGTGCAAGCAAGATTTTTCGGACCAAGAACATTCAGTCGTTCAGCAAGTTCCTTATCGCTTTCCGCTTTATCAACCGCAGTGTAAGCCGCGCAGTTTACAATAAAATCAATTTTTTTTCCGTCTGAACCAACTTTTTTTACAAAATCCGAAATTGCATTTTCATCTGTAAAATCAACTTCGCGGTCCGTTCCGATAAAATCAATTCCTTTTTCGCCGAACTCGCGCGCGATTTCCGATCCCAACATTCCGTTACAACCAATAAGCCAAATCATAAGCTTCAATGCATAAAAAGTTACGCATTTTCCTCCGTTCTTTATTTTCACCAGAAAGTTTTTGAAGAACTGTCTAAGAAGAATGAAACTCGGTGTTAATGTTCTCGTTCCGAAGAACGCGCAGGCAACCACCAAACATAGCGTTCACTTAGAAACACTCAATGACCGCTATGTTTTAAACTTATAAGACAGCCCCCTTTCAACTTACAAGCATTCAAAACTATTCATAAGAAGCAAACAAGTCCGCAAAACCCAATATTGAATTTTGACGCAACTCTTCAATAAGAAATGAAAACTTTTTGATATTCTTAATAAATTATTTTGATTCTTTAAAAATTCCTGCAAATGCACGAATGTAGTCAATAAAGGAAATATAACTTAAAAGAACACATATTGAAAACATTACGCAGGCAATAACATGCAATGTAGCCATATTAGCGGACAAATCAACAATTCCAAGCCGAATCAACGATTCAATTGCTAAAACATAAAATCCGGAAGCAATGTAAAAAACAGTTTTCAATTTTCCGCCTTTTCTTGCAGCAATTGCAGTACCACGGCTTACAGCCACCATTCTTATAAAATTCATTGTGAATTCACGGAAAAGAATAAGTATAAAACAAACAATCGGCATATATCCGTGCGGATTCAACTGCTGACTGAAAGAGCGCTGTGCGCAAACAAATAAAGTCAGATTTAGCATTACATCGGCAAACGGATCAAACAGTTTTCCAAAATCACTTACTTCGCCATTTTTGCGGGCATAATGACCATCAAAATAGTCAGTTAACTGAGCAAGAGCAAGGAGCGGAAGCATAATAAAAGCAGAAATTTTTGCAAGAAACAAATTTTGTGTCCAAACCGGAACAAAATACAGAAAGAAAAAAATCGGTGCAAAGCAAACTCTGACTAATGTAAATTTATTGGATGTTTTCATATTCTTTAGTATTCCCTTTTTGATATTTTAAGTCAATTGCGACATTCTGCAAAATCTTAGATATGATTTTTAAAATCCTGAACAACGCTTATTGAAGAAGTTATGTTATAACCCGGAAGTTCCACTGCAGAAATTTTCATTGCACTTTCAACCAAAACTGAAGAATCCGCAACGCCCTGAAGATTCAAAGTATTTCCGCTTATTTCGGCACGTAAAAATTCTATATTGAGCTTGTATTCAAAAATCAGTTTATTAACAAGATGCTGACATTTTATAAGTTCCTGAAGTTTCGCTTTTCCGGCTTCTTCCTTTTGCGGCGTAATTATTGATTTTGTGATTGCAACAATCGTATCCGATGCAGATTCCACATCAAACATTCCCGTGTTCATTACCATAAGAAAGTGCTTTGGATTTTCTATTTCCACATTGAAAAAACTTTTATGAAATCCGCGACGGTTATTGTCGCTTTCCGTTATGCGCTGAAGAGCCTGCTTTTCGTTCCAGTCGTGCTCTTTCATAAGCCGTTCCAATCTGACAGAATCATTTGCGACAAAGCGCAACGAAATAAGGTTCGGCAAATCTTCCAAAATCAAAAATGAACCGCGTCCAAGCAAAATACAATCACCTTCCGAAGCAGCGTCTAAAACTGCGGTTTGAAGATAATTCAAATATTCATCGCGGTCTTTTACCAGCGAAGCAAAGAATCCCGGTTTTTTTTCATCGTATTTTTTCAGTTTTTCCGCAGGAAAACCTAAATCAACAATCCGTTTTTCAAGTTCTTTTCTGTTAATAAATCTGTAGCCAAGTTTTTTTGAAAGCGCCATTGAAATTTCATCGCCCAATGCTGCTACCTGTCTAGAAATTGCTATAATCGCCATATCCGCCTCCCAAAACAACAACGCTCCGTTTCCGGTTTTATCTATATAATTATGATAATTTGATTTGGGTCAGATGTCAAAAAAAACTTTGGCACAGACATTCTCTGCTAGGAAAAAAGTTTCCGGCACTCCAAATAAAAGCGCTTTTCATCTGCTTCGCCCATTGAAAAACTTTTTCTAGGAAGCGGACCGCGTCCGTTTATCGTTGCAAAAAAACTGTCTTTTGCAAGCGGCGGCAAAAGTATTGCGATTGTATTATCTTTTTCACCAAGCCGCAAAACTTCACTTGAACCGTGGATATAATCAATTTCCGGCATTTCAGAAGATTCTTTTTCCGCCTCTGATTTTAAAAAGTCATCCAAAACCGGCTGGAAGTGCGAAACAGCAAGCCCGTTTATTTTTGTCTGCAAAAGAACAAAATTCTGCTTTCCGTTTTTTGTAAAAACAAAGCCAAAATCAGCATCCGATTCTTTTACAGATTTTTCAAGTTCGCAAAAACTTTCAACCTGTTTTTCAGAGCCGCCAAGATTTTCTGCAACATTTTGAATTAAAACTTCCGAATCCACGTTAAAAACAACACGGTGAATCGGTTCAAAAGTAAGCCCGGAATCAAAAATATTTACAATTTCAACAAGAGCGTAGCGGACAGCGCTTTCTTTATCATCAGGATTTTGCGCTTTATATTCATCCCAAACAGCTTTTGCAGTTGCAAGAGAGTGATTTCCGTCTCCGACCGCAAATAAAAATGTTGAACCGTCGGGTGCCGTATTTTTTTCTGCAATTTTTTCCAAAGCTGAACGCACAAATTCAATATCTTCCGCAGAAGAAACCGCCCAACCGTTTATGCTTCCGGAATTCTGCATAAGATTGCCTGAATAAAGCGGCGGATTATTTTTTACGCGTTCTCCTGTTTTTTCCACAAGCGAAAGTTCCGGATCGTTCACAAGAAGCATTATGTGCGGAGTTTCAAGCGGAGCGCCGCGGCGGATTTCCATCCTAGGCGGAATTCTGCTTGGAATAGTTGCCTCTGTTGCGCGAATCAGCGATTTACTGAAAGGCTTCCATTCGTACGTTTCCAAGTCTATGGCAGCAACAAGACCGCGGCGAATACGACCATAAGCAGTTTTTCTTTCTATATAAACAAATTCTTTTTTTGGTTCGGAAAAAATTCCTGTTTCAAGATATGATTCCATCGTTTTTCGGATTTTCTGAATTCGTTCAGGTTTGTCAGAATCGTTCAAATAAACTTCCGGAAGAATTATATTTAAAGCCGAAGGCTTTCCTTCTGCAGTTTTTTCCACAGATTTCCAATAATCTTTATCCTGCGTGTATTGGTCGCAAGCGACTACAGACCAGGTTGAAACATCTAAATTTTTTGGCAATAAAATTTCCGGCACCTGAATGCCCATTTCAGAAAAACTTTTCATAGTTTTAATATAACGGAATTCAGCGATTTATGCTATAATGCGGATTAAGGCAGATAATTTATAAAATTATGGCAGCACAAAATCTTTCTCTTGAACAAAAAGCCGTTCAAGTTCAAACAATGAAACTTTCTCAGCAGCAGATTATGGCAATGAATCTTATAGCCATGGGAAATTTTGAACTGCGCGAGGAAATCTTAAAAAAAGTAGATGAAAATCCAGTACTGGAAATAACACAAGACAAATTTGCAGGAAATCTGGCGTCTGTTCACACCGGAAAATCCACGCCGGCAGGAGAGAAAGCTTCCGAAAAATATCAAACTATGCTGGAAAGCACACCGGACAAAACGGAAACCCTGCAAGAACATCTGCTGCACCAGTTAAATATGACAAACTTGCCTGAAAACGAACACAGAATTTGCAAAAAAATTATAGAAAACCTTGATGAGAACGGCTATCACATTTTGGCACCTGTAACTTTGCTGGAAAAAGAAAAGGGCGACGATGAAAATCTTCTTGAAAAGTGCATTTCCATTGTGCAGCATTTTGATCCGGAAGGAATCTGCTGCAAAGATGTTATGGAAAGCCTTGAAATTCAGGCAAAACTAAAAAAAAATGCGCCTAAAATTGCACTTTTCATTCTGCACGGAAGACTTGAAATGCTAAAACCTCCGCAAGCAGAAAAAGTTTTAAAAAAAATCACCAGTTTTATTGAAGAAAACAATAAGGCTTCCTTTTGGAATACTGTAAAAGACGACATTCAATTAAGCAAGGATGATATTTCTTTAGCAAAAACAGAGGAATCAATAAAATTCATTCAGAACCTTGAACCATTTCCGGCGGCGGAATTTAAAAGTTCAAACGAACATTTTATTCAACCGGATGTTTACGTTGAAAAAACAGAAGAAGGTTCTCTTAAAATCGCGCTTTCCAACAAAGTCATTCCGGTTGTGGAAATTGCAAAAGATTTTAAAAATGAAAAAAATATTGAAAATCTTGATTCCGAAAACAAGAAATCGCTTAAATTGCAGTTAAAAGACGCGGAAAATTTTATTGAAACTTTAAATTTTAGGGAACATTCGCTCTTAATCGCATTCACAAAACTTGCAGAAACGCAAAAAGATTTTTTTCAACTTGGACCGGGCCATTTAAAACCGCTCACTCAGCGCGAATTTGCAAAAATGATTGATGTTCACGAATCCACAGTTTCAAGAATGGCAGACAGCAAATTTCTGCGCTGCGACTGGGGAATTTTCCCGATAAAATATTTTTTTACAAAAGCGCTGCCAGTTTCCGAAAAAACAAAATTATCTGAAAACAAAACAGAAAACGCAGCAAAAAATCCGGAAAATATTTCCACAGATACCGTAAAACTTGAAATAGAAAATATTTTAAAAGCGCAAAAACCAGGCGGCAAAAAACTTTCCGACCAGAAAATTTCCGACATGCTTGCGGAAAAAGGCATTAAAATAGCAAGAAGAACAGTTTCAAAGTACAGAGCCCAACTGAATATCGCTTCCAGCTACGAACGGTAGCGGAGCTGCTTAAATTTCAGAAATTCAACTTTTTTTTGCAAAAAATGTGCTGTTAATTTCAGTTTTTTTCAAAAAATTACTATATAAAAGACAGAGGTTTTTACATGAAAAAAATCATATGTCTTTTTTCTTCTTTTATTTTTCTTACAATTTCCGGCTGCACATTCGCAGAAAACACAAAAAATGTTTTTTCAATCGTAAACTGGAATGTTCAGACATTTTTTGACGGAAACAACGACGGAATTGAATATTCAGACTTCAAGAAATCCGAAAAATGGGGAACAGAAGCATACAAAGCAAGACTTTTAAAATTATGCAAAGCCATAAAAGAAATCAACGCAGACGTTTTTGTTTTTGAAGAAATTGAAAATTCCGGAATAATTTACGACATAGCAAACCAGCTTGCAGGAAACAGCTGGAGCAGCAAAAACTGCTGGAATTACGCCGCATTTGCTAAAAATCCGGGCGATGCAATTGGCTGTGCAGTTATTTCCAAACTCCCGCTTTCCAATATGACTTTGCACAATTTGGATATCCGCTCAGAACAAGAAAAACAGCCGTCCATGCGCCCGATCATAAAGATAGAACTTTTTTGCGGCGGAAAAACTTTTTACCTTTTGGTAAACCATTGGAAATCAAAATCCGGCGGAAGCGAAAAATCTGAACTTTGGCGGAAGTGGCAGGAAAACGTTCTTTACAAGCTATTTTCAGAAAACAGCAATTTTCCTATTATTTCGTGCGGCGATTTTAACAAAGACATAAACGAATTTGAACTGATTGCCGGCGCAGAAAAAACAGCAGCGGCGCAAACAATTGTTTTCAGAAAACCGAATTTAAAGCTTAGAAAATTTCTAGGAAGCAGCGGAAATGCCAATATAGAGGAAAACAATTTTATTGAAGTTTACTCGCCATGGATTAACGAAATCGGCGGTCTTAAAGAACCGGGCTCTTATTATTACGACTCAAAATGGGAGCGGATTGATAATTTTCTTGCAAACGAAAACACAATCATAAGCGCATTCAAAGTTTTAACAGACGGAGAATGGTGCAATGCGGATTTTACTCCAAAAAGATACAAAATTTATAACGGAGAAGGATTTTCTGACCATCTGCCGATAAAATGTTTAATAGAAGCGGAAAGATGTCTTTAAAAAACAAGCAAAGCCGGATTTTAAATTTTCTGCACTTTCCCTATATAGCAGATACTTCTATAGTATGGAAAACAAACACAAATTCTGCTAATATTAGACATTATGAAAATCAAATCGCAAAAAGCAAATCTTTCCGGCCTTATTCACGTTCCAGGCTCTAAAAGTCATACAATAAGAGCGCTGCTTTTTTCTTCGCTGGCAGAAGGAACTTCACACATAAGAAATCCGCTTGGCGGAGCGGACTGTATTTCTTCCAGCAAAGCGGTTCCGCTGTTCGGAGCAAAAGTAAACACAACAAACCCGAACGACTGGATTGTTGAGGGCGCAGGCAAAAATGCCCATCTTCCATGCGATGTTGTAAATGTTGGAAATTCCGGATCACTTTTATATTTTATGAGTCCAGTTGCCGCAACTTTCAACGGGTGGACAGTTTTCACAGGCGATGAATCAATAAGAACGCGGCCGATTCTGCACGTTGTAGACGCATTAAGACAACTTGGCGCAGAAGCATACATTTCCAGACCGGAAAAAAACGCGCCGCCGCTCATCATTAAAGGCCCTGTAAAAGAAAATCAGACAATCGTTACGGACGGAGTTTTAAGCCAATACATAAGCGGAATTATGATGGCGGCAAGCCGCCTTAACGGAACAACAAACATTGAGCTTACAAACCCAAAAGAAACTCCGTTTTTAAATATGACGCGGCTTTGGCTTGAAGAAATGGGCGTAAAACTTGAAATAAGCGAAGATTACAAACACATAAAAGTTCACGGTCCTGTTTTGATGAAAGCGTTCGACAAGGAAATTCCAAGCGATTGGGAAGCCGTTGCTTTTCCGCTTGTTGCGGCGCTTATCACAGACAGCGAAATTACAATCGACAATATTGATTATTCCGGAAGCCAGGGAGACATGGCAATTGTTGATATTTTAAAACAACTTGGCGCAAATATTGTTGAAGACAAAAAAAACAACACGATAACAGCAAAAGGTTCCCGACTTTCAACAGAAAATTTGCCGGAAAAAGAACTTCACGTAAATCTTTCCGGCTATCCGGATGCAATCTGCGCTTTAGCGGTCGCCGGCTGTTTTACAGAAGGAACTATCATAATAGAAGATATTGGCGTTTGCCGTAAAAAAGAAACAGACAGAATTGAAGTTATGCAAAAAGAACTTGAAAAGCTTGGCGCAGAAATTCAAACCGGGCCTGACTGGTTCAAAATAATTGGTCACAGCCCGCTTAATTCCGACGGTTCTGAAAATTCTGAATGGAAGATACATGGCGGAAAAGTTGAAAGTTACGACGATCATCGGGTTGCAATGAGCCTTGCAGTTCTTGGACTTGGTTTAAAAAAAGGCGAAGAAATTGTTGTAAACAACGCTGAATGTTGCGCAGTTTCATTTCCGGATTTTTATAAAACTATGAATTCCATAAATGCCGGATTCAAAGAATTTTAGAAAAACAAAGATTTTGCAAAACCGCGGTTAAGATGAAAGAAAATCAGCCTTTTTTAACAGAACAACTTATAACTTACATCGGAAACAAACGCTCTCTTCTTGATTTTATCGGAAGCGCAGTGGAATTAGTAAAAAAAGACCTGAAAAAAGAAAAACTTGAATGCTTGGACATTTTTTCAGGAAGCGGAATTGTTGCACGCTACTTGAAGAGTTTTTCATCTTTTCTTGCCGTAAACGATTTGGAAAACTACGCAAATATAATAAACCGCTGCTACCTTGCAAACAAATCAGAAATCAACATCGAAGAACTTAAAAATCTTTACAATTCGCTTGTCCTTCAAACAGAAAAAGATATGGAAGACACAAACAAATACGGTTTTATAAGCGAACTTTACGCACCGCGCGACAAAGAGCACATCGAACTTGGAGAACGCTGCTTTTACACACCATACAACGCAAAATACATTGACTGTATGCGGCAAAATATAGAAAAAATGATTCCCGATGAATACAAACATTTTTTTATTGCGCCGCTTTTAAGCCAAGCTTCTGTCCATGCGAATACAGCCGGAATTTTCAAAGGCTTCTACAAAAATTCAAAAACAAAACTTGGACAATTCGGAGGAAACGGAAAAGACGCTCTTTCCAGAATCTGCAAAAAAATAGAACTTCCTTTTCCAGTCTTCAGCGAAAACGAATGCAGAACAAAAATTTTTCAAGAAGAATCAAATTTTCTGGCTAAAAATGACGAACTTTACGAACAACTTCAAGACAAAAGCGGAAAATTTGACTTGGTATATTTGGATCCGCCATACAACCAGCATCCGTACGGTTCAAACTATTTTATGCTGAATTTAATAGCAAACTATAAAAAGCCGGAGTGCGAAATAAGCAAAGTAAGCGGAATTCCTAAAAACTGGAACAGAAGTTCTTACAATAAAAAAAATAAAGTTGCCGAAACGTTCCGCGATTTAGTTCAAAACCTGCGCGCAAAATATATAATTGTTTCGTTCAATTCAGAAGGATTCATAAAAAAAGACGAAATGGAAAAACTTCTTGGCGAATTCGGAAAAGTAGAAATTCTGGAAGAAAAATACAACGCATTTCGCGGAAGCCGCAATTTACGCAACCGCAAAATTCACGTTTCTGAATATCTTTTTGTGCTGAAAAAATCGGAATAGCCCGTATTCTTCAGCACAAAAACAGATTTTTATTACACATTAAACTTAAAGAAAAGAACATCACCGTCTTGAACAACGTAGTCCTTTCCTTCCTGGCGGTACTTTCCCGCTTCCTTGATTTTTTGCTCCGAACCATATTTTCGCAAATCATCAATGGAATACGCTTCCGCGCGGATAAAACCCTTTTCAAAATCAGTATGGATTACACCGGCCGCTTTAGGAGCAGTATCTCCTGCATGGATTGTCCAGGCGCGGCATTCATCCGCACCGGCGGTAAAGAACGTTTCCAAGCCCATAAGTTTATACGCTTTTCGCGCAAGAACCGCAAGCCCGCTTTCTTCCAGTCCAACAGAATCCATAAATTCCTTGCGGTCATCCGGATCGGTAATATCAGCAAGATCGGCTTCGAACTTGCCGCAAATTACAACAACTTCGCTATGCTCTTCAGCCGCAATCTTTTTAAGAACTTCAACATATTTATTTGAACCGTCAGCAATAGAATCTTCATCAACATTCGCAACGTACAAAGTCGGTTTCATAGTCAGTAAAAACATATCTTTTACTGCAAGTTTTTCATCATCAGAAAGATCTGCAAGACGCGCGCATTTACCTTCCTGTAAAAGCGGCAGAATTTTTTCCACGGCAGAATTAAACGGAGCAAGCTGCTTTTCCGCTTCCTTTCCAAGCGCACGGACAGTTTTTACGTTTTTTTCCTGACGCTTAGCAATTGTCTGCAAATCCGCCTGTGCAAGCTCAAAATTTATTGTAAGAACATCGCTTTCAGGATCAACAGGCGCTTCCACTTTTGAATCTTCGCGCACATGCATAATATCAGGATTGTCAAAACAGCGGACTACATGCGCAATGCAGGCACATTCACGGATATTGGCCAAAAACTGATTTCCCAATCCTTCGCCCTGACTTGCACCTTTTATAAGCCCGGCAATATCAACAAACTTTACAGAAGCCGGAGTTTTCTTTTTCGGATTATTAACAGAAGCTAAAAAATCCAAACGTTCATCAGGAAGATCTACAATTCCAACATTCGGATCAATTGTACAAAACGGAAAGTTAGCCGCTTCCGCCGGCGCCGCTGTCAAAGCGGAAAAAATAGTTGATTTGCCAACATTTGGAAGTCCAACAATACCACAATCTAAAGACATAAATTCCTCGTAATATTTTAACTGATACGCTAAGTATATTACTTTAGCGCAAATACAACAAGCAAAAATATAAAAGCGGCACCTCCGCCCCCCCCCACTCATAAGAACAGCAACAACAATTTAATTCCTCTTCATTCAAATTTTTCAGACTTTATTGCTAAAAGTTATTGTTTTTCTTAAAATATTGTTATGCAAAACAATAAAATCCTTTCCGCATTAAAAGCCGCATTTCCGCATACAATTCCACTCTTGGCAGGATTTTTATTTTTGGGAACTGCATATGGAATTTACATGAACATTTCCGGATTCAGTTTTTGGTACCCGTTTGCAATGGCAGTCCTGATTTTTGGCGGTTCACTGGAATTTATCACAGTCACAATGCTTCTTTCACCTTTTGCGCCGCTGCAAGCACTTTTAATAACATTTATGGTTCAGGCACGCCACATTTTTTACGGAATTTCCATGCTGGAAAAATTCAAAGGGCTCGGACTAAAAAAAATCTATCTTATTTATTCAATGTGCGACGAAACATTTGCCATCAATTATTCCGCCGTTGTTCCAAAAAACATCGACAAAGGTTGGTTTTATTTCTGGATTTCGCTCCTAAACCAATTTTATTGGGTTTTCGGCGCAACTTTGGGAGGAATTTTAGGCTCGCTGATTACGTTCAACACAAAAGGTCTTGATTTTGTGCTTACCGCAATGTTCACGGTAATTTTTGTAGACCAGCTTTTAAAAGAAAAAAAACATTACACATCAATTATAGGATTATTTTCTGCGGTCGCCTGCCTATTAGTGTTCGGAAAAAATTCTTTTATGATTCCAACAATGATCTGCATAATTTTACTTTTGACCGCATTCAGAAAACCAATTGAAAAGTACGGAGAACTACAATGAACACCACCAACGCACTAAGCACAGTCAGCGCAATGCCACTGCGCGAACAAATTATAATAATCGCAATATGTTCAATCGGAACGCTTATCACACGATTTTTGCCGTTTATAATTTTCAAAGGCTCAAAACCGGTTCCCGAATTTGTTCATTATCTTGGAAAAGCGCTTCCGCCGGCAATTTTTGCGCTTCTTGCAGTTTATTGCCTTCGCGGAATAAATATTTTTCAAGGAAACCGCGGAATTCCAGAATTCATAGGAGTTTCCGCAACCACAATCCTGTACATCGTTTCAAAAAAAAATATGATGGCAGCCATTGCAGGCGGAACAGCAGTTTATATGATTTTAGTTCAATTCATTTTTACAGCCTGAACTTTTTAATCTTGAATTTTCAGGGGTTGCCTGCCTGATTTCGACAAGCTCAATCTTAACGGCAGGCCGGGTGTTCCACATTTCGCTCGCGCTCTAAGTCCTCGCCGTGCAAATAGCACGGCTGCGGTCTTTGGCTTCGTTTGTTCAAACAAACTTCGCCAATGTTCCATACCCTAACCCGTCCGCACTCCAAAACTATACAAAATCCTTAACAAGCATAACCGCACCTTCCACAATCGCACAGTGCTCTTCCGGTGCAATGCGCGCATACAAAGAATCCGCAGTATCATCCGGCAAAACAGGAACTTTCTTTTGAATCAAGATTTTTCCGCCGTCACATTCGCCGTTAACTAAATGAATTGTACAACCGCTTTCTTTTTCACCGGCAGCAAGAACCGCCTCATGAACAAAATGGCCCCACATTCCAACTCCGCCGAACCTCGGCAAAAGCGCCGGATGAAGATTTATTATTTTATCCGCAAATTTTTCAATTATTTTTCCGGAAAGAACCGTAAGCCAGCCAGCCTGAACAATTCCTTTTACATCGTATTTTTCGCAAATTTCCAAAACCTTATCGCTAACAGCAATGCGTTTTTCTTCGCGGCTGGCTTTCTTTGCGTTTTCCGCGCCCATAACCGCATACGGACTTGTAATTGCAGTAGGAATTCCGGCTTTTTTTGCGCGCTCCAGAGCAAATGCATCTTTATGGTCGCTTATAACAACCGCTATTTTATAAGGACAATCCGCATTTGACTTTTCATAATCAATCAATGCCTGAAGATTTGTTCCGCCGCCACTAACCAAAACTGCAATATTTTTCATAACTTTCCTCATAAAAAAGTTTAACACAAAATATCCATTTATTAAATGCCTTAAAAAGAATGAAACACGGTGGTTGAGGTTCTCGTTCCGAAGAACGCGTAAGCAACTGCCAAATATAGCGTTAATGTCATTCTGAACTTATTGGCCTGCAGCTACATTCGGTTCAGAATCTGTACTTTGCAAACTATATTATAAAGCTTAAAAAAATTCAGCGTGATACAATTCTTTTTTCTGATGTTACACCTTTAAACATCAGAATGACCGCTATTACCCTAGTTCTTTTACAAAACTGCCCGTATTGCAAAAGAACTATTTCATTTGTGCGGTTTCGATGTATGTAGTTGAACCATTAATCTTTATTACATATCCCATCACTGGATTAGAAGTGCCATTAGCATAAACCAAATCGTTACAAGTTGCACCATATCCTGTTCCAGTATGATTATGCCGTGCAGTTCCTGTAGTTGAGTTCTTTATTGCCCAAGTTGAAATATCTTTCCACACACCAACATTCATTCTGTTGTTTCCTTGACTTCCAAGAGGTGTTGTATAACTTGTAGGAACTACAGCACATTCCCAATTACCTGTAAATGAATCGTCAATAGTTCTAGAAACAGCAGTTGCAGAAGATACTTTATAAGCAAGTTTTGGTTTTACACAACTTGTAGCATAATATCCAATATAAGGAGTCCAATTATTACCTACTTTTGCAACATCAAGAGTCAGATTTGAACCAACAACACCATTTCCATCTATAATGCAAGTTTCAAATCCAGAACTCAAATAGTTAGATTTATAAGCATAAACTAAATCAAGATTTGTTGGATCATAAGCAGCAATATGAATTCCTCCATCTTTATCAACCATAACTTCACAATATTCGCCAGCACTTGACATATCTCCAGTAAATACAGTTTCAAGACCAGTCCATTCACTACCAGAATTCGCACCTCTCTCACTATTCAAAGGATTATCATTATACGCATATTTCAAGCAACGGTTTGTTGAATCATACCAAACAGCAACAACAATATCATTGGTTCTTTCAATTTTTTCTACCTTTTCTTCTCCTTCACCCTCTTCTATTGTTATTTCTTTTCCAGGAATAACTCCCAATGAAACATATTCACCTGCATTTCTTCCAGTGTTTCCACCAGCAAGCAAATTAACATATTTAATATTTTCATCACGAATTGTTCCAGCAGAGGATGTTGCAGAATCAGTGAAATTGCCAAAACCAGTTTTAGTATTTTCATTTAGAGAACCAAATTTAAAACGAATTTCATCGTTCATAACATCATAATAAGCAAGATAAACATTTGTTGAAGTTCCGTGAACAGCAGTTGCAAAACTTGGAGATTTTACTCTTTGTTTGTTTATTATATATGAATTACCTTCTCTCTGACCGATTCTCTCAAGACGCAAAGCGTTAGAACCATCATAAGAACCGCGCTGACCTTGAGTACCAATTCCCCAACGGCTTGTAACAAAACACCAGGCATCTCCCTCTCCAGCATTACAGTCACCACCGGCTGCAGTTCCGTAAGTATTGCCTAAATCATCGTAAGCAAATCCTATAGAAGTAAAGAAGTCATAACTTCCCATCCAATACTGAGCAGAATATAAAGTTTGTGTATTATTACTTGAAACCTTTCCTCCCATACTAAAGAAAAGCGAACCATTTGCAAATGCAAATCCAATATTTCCGTCTTTAGGATTAATTTTCATAATCGGCTGGTCAATCGCTCCATTTATAGGCTTTGCCGCCTCGCTATTAAATTCCCACACATCCAGCACAACATCATCTGTAAGCAAGTTGTTGTTGTCGCCGTTCGGCTG
Organism: uncultured Treponema sp.; assembly: GCA_964463615.1. Classification (GTDB taxonomy): domain Bacteria; phylum Spirochaetota; class Spirochaetia; order Treponematales; family Treponemataceae; genus Treponema_D. The sequence goes on along the minus strand of CAYXDA010000032.1, from coordinate 407 downwards.
GCGGTTGTAGTAGTAATTTTTGTAGATGGTTTCGTTGCCAGTCGTTCCGATTGTTGCGCCGCTTTCTGTAAGCGAATAAGTTCCGCTTGAATCGTTTGAGTTATCGTTGTTCAAGCTTGCAATGCCGTTTACAGTTGCTTTGATTTTTCCGCTGGTAAAGTTTGCAACGGAAATTGTGCTTCCGCTGTTAGCCAAAGTTACTTTATTTGCAGTTGCCGCAGAATCAGAAATTGTTGCGCCCTTCAAGTTAAAGCCGGAAATTGTTACGTTTTCTGCAGAAGAAACCGGATAATGTCCAAGCGCAGTTCTGCTGTAAACAGAAGGATTATTCCTCTTTATAGATGAAAGCGATGTTGATATTCCTGTAATATACGGCACAACATCAGTTTGATATGTTGGCTTGTTGT
>CAYXDA010000031.1:0-16612 GCA_964463615.1 uncultured Treponema sp. | reverse complement strand
GTGTAAGTCTTTCGGATTGTTGGAATGGTTATATTTTCCTGCATGTCCTCTGAACCTGAATTGCTTTGTGCATATAATCCTTCGATTGTGTAATAAGAAGGACCGCCCGCTCTGTCTGCGTGAATTGTGTCGCCATAAATAAATGGCATATAATATTCTGTGACGGGATTTTTTTTGCCGTCTTTGTCTTTTTCCAAAAATGTATTCACGCAGACAGTTCCCAAAAGTGCTTTATCATACTGAACAGAACTAGAAAGATATTCCGTTTCTGCATTTTCTAAATTTTCTACGTCTTTTACTTGTTCTGATTTTTCTTTTGTTGTAGGTAGATAAAAATAAATATTTGTTTCACTTTCTTCTTTTTCTGGCGTTTCTGCATTTATTTTTTCCGCCTCTTTTGCCTTTTCTTCAAACTCCTGTTCAGAATTGATTTCTGTAACAGCACTTTCAAATGTCATAAGGTTCTTTTCAGAAAATGGATTTTTTTCTGTGAGATTCCCGGCGGAATCTTCCTGCCAGCTGCTTTTCCAGATTCCGTAAAACCAGTTGTTTTTGCCTCCGTATAAAAATTCTCCGTTATTTACACAAATGGAATTTGTTCCGGAATATTTTTCCCCTTTTATTTCTTCTGTTATTTCATATTCATAAACGCAGAATTTTTCTGTGACATTTTCCGTGTCATAATCTTTTTTGCTGTTCCAAATTGTCTTGAAAGGTTCCAATTGCTTTGTAAAGAACAAAATTCCTTCGTTTTCCTCCGCATCAAGCTGCAGCATGGAATAAAACCCGCTCAGATTATGTTTATTGTTTTCCAATCTGTATAAATGTTCTTTTTCGTATTCTATGGCACATAAAATTTTTCCAGACTTTCCTATATTAAGGCTTTCGCATATTTCCGATAATTTTGAATTTAATGATTTATATTCTTCATATTTTTCGCTTGAAGGAGAATTTCCTGTTTCTTCTCCATATAAATCTAATATTTCGCTTTCAGTCTTTTCTGTTTTCCAGAAATCCTTGATTTCATATCCGCCGTCTGCCTGCTCTTCATAAAACGGAAATTCTTTTTCCAAAACAACTCTTTTCTTATAGGCTGTTAAAATTTCTTGTGCTGCCTTGTAATCCGGATTTTCTTTTATTGTATAATAATATTCTGTATTTTCGTTTTCCTCGTCATATTTTTCCTGTTTTTCGCCGTACAATGATTTTATGATCTGTTTTTTTTCATCCGCACTTAAACTCATTCCCGCAAAAAGACTTTCTGTTTCCGCTTCTTTTACAGTTTTTCCCTTTTCCCAATCCCAATGTTTTTCGTGCACATCTGTATGCTCTACATTTATAAAATCGAAAATTCTTTTGAATTCTGAGGCGCTTATATTTTCCGGCCTGTAAGAAATTTCTTCCACTTTGAACTTTATTTCGCTTTCTGCCTTTCCATTTTTATCATAATTATAAAAAATTGAAAAACTCAGCTGATTTTCTCCGGCATTTTCTTCTGTTTTTGCAACTTTTGCACTGGAAAAAATTGTATCTGCGCATTTTATTTTTTTGTCTGTCGCATTATAAAAAATCGGAATATTTTGATTGTCGCTTTTTACAGAACCGATATTGTATAAAACTTTTCCGTCTTTTTCAAAAATTGTTCCGCTTTCATCTTCGTTCCGTTTTTGTGTTTCTGCCGAATATGTCTTGCTGTTTCCGTACAAAAACTCTCTATCTGTAAAATATGTTTTTATGCCTTCGATATTGTATTTTTCCATGCATTTTTCTTTTAATTTGTCGCTTAGCGGATAATTTTCATAAAATTCTTTTCTAGCGGCATCTTTTTCGAACGGTTTTATAATAAAAATATCTTCTGCTGCCTTATGATCAAATTGTGACGCAAACTTTTTATAGTATTCTAATTTTTCTGTCTCCTGTTTTTTTTCCGCGATGTTGTCTGTTCCGTTCAAATATTCCCTGAATTCCTCTTTTGTAAATGTCGTCGGCATAAAATATCCGGCTTTTACAAGCGCACCGCATATTCCTAAAAGATTTTCCGACTCTTTCCATTTGTCTGAATACCCGAATGTCACACTGTAACTTTCATTTCCATCCGGGGCTTGTTTTTTTTCTGTTGAAACTTCATACAATTCTATCAACAACGGATCTGGTAAAATCTCTTTGAACTCTTTTACCGCATCTTCTTCTGACTTTTGATTTGAATAGACTTTTTTCGCCGGTAGTTCTTCCGGTACAAAAATCACACTTTTAAAATCTTTTTTCAGACTCTTTATTTCTGAATATTCTATATTTACATTCCATTCAATGTCTGTGTTTTTCGGTTCGTTTCCAAAATCTGTAATAAAATATATATTTTTATCTTTTTCTATTGCATAAGATTTTTTGCTTTCACTTCCGCTGCCTATGACTTCTTTTTCATATTCTATGTCTTCTCCTATAAAAGTCTTCGCTTTTATATTGCTTCTTGAATTTTCAGACAAGCCTTTTGTCTTTTCTTCTATCGTGATAAATCCTTCGTACGGTGATTTCCATACCCGGAATGGATTTTGTACAAAATATGTCTTTTGATATTCGTTTTTCTCATCCAATGAAAGGTCTTGCGACACATCGTTTATTATAGAATTTGTAAGGATTTCTGCTTTTGTAAATTTTAAGTTTCCACAATTCCTTAAATAATATTTCTTTCCGCTTTCTACTATATCTATAAGTCCGTCCTGATTTACATCCATGAATGAACTTAGAACACTGGAGGATGTGCTTTGATACACTTCTGAATATCCTGCTCCGGCAGAAACTGAAATTTTTGATGCTTTTATCCCCGCTCAATCGCAAACAACGCCATTTCCAGCCTTAGTGTAGACAAGATTGTTTATGCAGACGGTAGTCCTGAAATTACAGAAATTACAGATCTTTCCTCAAACGAAAATTCTTCTGTTTCAAAAGGAAAACCTTGCAGAATATCCGGCAACAGACTAAAACTTGGCGGAGAAAATTCCGGAATTTATTTTGCGCTTCTTGATTCTGACGGTAAAACAATTTCTGAAGAAAGCAGCTGGATAAAAGTTCCTTCAGAAAATGTATTCCGCAATAAACCTACAGAATTAAACTTTTTTGTGCCGGACACGCTTGAACAGCAAGACTACCGAATTATTTTGCGTACTGCATATCTTGGAAAAGATAAAAATCGCAAAACAATTGTAGAAGCAACAAGCAATGCAATCAGCGTAAAATAAAATCACTTAAAAGCGGTGGGGCTAAAACCCCGCCGCTTTTTATGACCGCTCCTTCAAAGTTTTTTTTTCTGTTAAAGTTAAAGCGCTCATATTTTTATCCAAGTCGGGTTGTTTTAATTTGTGAACATAACTTCTGTTCCAACCGAAACTACGTTCAAATCTTTAAAATCTTCGGAAAGTCCGGCGGAATTCGGTTCAAAATATACAATATCTTTTCTTTTATAAATTTTTCCGCTGATTTTAGTTCCGTTCGCAACAACGTAAGCATATTTTTCGCCGCTTTCAAGTTTTGAATCAATTTCATACGTTACAAAAAGCCTGAGTTTGTCCTTAAAGGATTGTAAAACAACGGCTTTTTTTCCTTCCTTAGAAATTAATGCAAGAACAGCGTCCTGCATAACCAGCCGCTCATTTTTTTCTGCGCTGTAACTGCCGGAAAGAGAATTAACCGCTTCAACAGCGGCTTCAACAATATTATTCGTTGCGTCAACAACAAGTTTGTTTCCGGTTCTTACATACTCCGGAACAGAATATTTTTGAGGAATATCTTTTACAACATTATAAAGATATTCATAATTTTCATATTCTGACTGCGAACTGCGCAAAACATTGCGAAACTTTGCGTCTGAAACTTTATCATCTTTATCCGTATATTTTGAAAGCAAAAAACTTGTATTCGTCAAATGTCCGGAACCGGAAATTATTGAGTCTGCGGTTTTATCATCAAGCTGCGGATCCAGCCCCGCAATTTCCGCCTGATATTTTGATGAAAGAGTTTCTACCGCTTCCTGTTTTTCTTTATGATTTTTTTCCCGCTCATCTGAAAGCTCTTTTTTTAAATCCAAAATTCTTTGCTCATAATCGCGGATAATTTTTTCCCGCTCCAACCGGGCAAGAATTTCTTTTTCATCTTTTTCCTCGCTCTGATTTTCATTTGCAAGAGTCTGTTTTTTGTAGTTTTCCAGACGGATTTTATAGTTTTCCGCCTCTTTTTGAGCATCTTGAATTTTTTTGTCCATTTCGGAATGAATTTCTTCTATATTTCTTTTATTTTCGTCTTTTGCCGCATTTTTTCGCGCCTTCAAATCTTTTGAATCATCAATATTCATCGAATCAATTACGAAAAGATTAAATTCATACTGCTTTTTTGCTTCCGAAAGTTTTTCATCCAAAGATTTTTTTAAAGAATCAAGATTTCGCAAAGAATTTTCGTACATAACGGTTGTCCGCGTAACTTCATCCGCCAAATCTTCAACATTCACTTCTTCAAAAAGCCCGTCGCTCAAATCGACTGAAATTTTATCTTTACTGAGAAGAAAATAAGTTCCATAAACAAAGCCGGCCATCAGAAATGCGCAAAAAACAAGAACAAGAGGAATTACTGCAGAGCGGTTTTTGCGAGTTTTTGCAAATTCTTCTTCCAAATTATACGGTTTTTCAGTTGACTTTGACTTTAAGCCATTAAGCTCTTTTTTCAGAAAAAGTACTGCGGAAGCTTTCTGACCTCCTGTTTTTTTTGATTTTTTTTCTTCGCGGATTTTTGAAAGTTCCATTTCCTGCGTTTCTGTATTTTCAGGAATTTCTATTTTGTTGTCATTGCCCATATTCCACTCCAGTTTTCAGGCGCATTTTTCAAACCGATTCGGTGAATGAAAACTTCCGCGACTTTTCCATAAGGACATTCAAGTTTTTCCATAGATTTTTTGAATTCTTTGAATTTTTTCCTGGAAGAAATCCATTCGCCGGAATAATAGTCTTTTAATGCGGAAGAAAAAATTTCAAATTCCTTGTGAACTTCTTCCGTTTCACTTTTTGTGTCAAAAGGAAAATAAATTTTGTTTCCTTCTGTTTTTCCTTTTACTTGAACTGTATCAATTTCTATAAAATCATATTGTCCGGTTACTTTTTCAACTTCTTTTTTTATGTAGCCAGAAACAAGAATCGGAAGAAAATAAATTCTGGTAAGACCTTCTATACGGCTTGCAGAATTTACATCATCGCCGATTACTGTGTTTGCCATGTGTTCTTCGGAACCGATATTTCCGTAAAAAACTTTGCCGCCGTCAAGCCCTACGCCGATATCCACAAGACACGCTTTGCAAACGCGTTCTTCTGCCACTGTAAGTTCCCGCTTTTTTTCAATTTCTGCCCGGCGGACAATTATTTTGCTGCGCAGTTCAGCGGTTGATTTTGTCATTTCCCAGGCGGCTGTGAGCGCGTAAAGCGATTTTTTGGATTTAGTTTCAAGTCCGTAGATTCCTAAAATCGCATCTCCGATAATCGAGCCTATTATTCCGCTGTTCTGATGCACCAACCGGATAATCCTGTTGTAATGGACGTTAAGCAAATCAATGATTTCGTTCCCTAGTATTTCCGTTCTGTACGTAAAACTTTTTATGTCGCTGAACATAATCGTAAGTTCTTTCTGTTTGCCTTCCAGCATAATTTCCTGCTTTGCGTACGCCTGTTCAACAATATCGCGCGGAACATACTTTTTAAAAGTTGAAAGAAGATTGTTCACAGAAGCGGAAAGCGAATTGAAGCTTGCGGCAAAATACGTAACGTCATCATTCGGCGCTTTTGAAATATCAATCTGCGACATTTCCTGATTTTGCTGCATATCATAAATTTGACGGCTGAAATCACCTACATTCTTTAAAATTCTGTTGAACAAAGAAAGTCCGACCCAAATAAATATGAACATAATAACAAGCGCAACTCCAGACAAAATTGCAAAGTTTATATAAGTTGTGCGCTGAGTATCGCGGATTAAATCTGAACGCAAAAAATACAAATTCCAGTCTTTCTGATATTTGTAAACCCCGCTGTATTCACCTTGCGGCGACTGAAAAGAAACAAGTCCGCTGTTATTTCCGACAACAAGCCGGTCATTCATTTTGTGCAGGGCTTCTTTATCCGGAAAATTTTTCCATTCAACAGAATATTTTTCAGAGCCATCTGATTTTCCGCTTACAATGTAAAGAATGTTTCCTTCTGTATCAAAAGCGCATGAAACGCTTTTTTCAAAATCAAATCCGTTGTCTGCAACTTTTTTAATGATATTAATGGAAGAATCTTTGTCGCCGGAATACTTAAAAACCTGAAACTGATTTGTTGCCGTTATGAAAACTTGTTTCAAATTATCTGCAAGAATTGTTGCAGAAAGTTCAGAAACCAGATGCTGCGAAAGCATTGAAGAAATTATGTTTGAAGCAAAAGTTGAAAGAAGCATAAGAACTATAAAAACTGCAAGAATTTTTATTGAAATAGGAACAACTTTTGTCTTTCCGACTCTGACTGGCTTATTTCTTGATTGACTCATAGCAGAATTATAGTTTTATTGAATAAAAACTACAACTTAGATAAGATAAAGAACCTGAAGAAAGATAATAGAAATTTTATCCTCACTTTTTTATTTATTTTAATAACAAACGGAACTAACTATGTCTGAAGTCAAAAAAAAATCTCTTGTAAAATCGGGACTTGTGCTTTCTCTTATGACTTTCGCCTCGCGAATTATGGGTTTAATCCGCGAAATGACAAAGGCGGCTTTTTTAGGAACAAGCGCGTATGCCGATGCTTTTGGAATTGCATTTATGATTCCGAATCTTTTCCGCCGCCTTTTTGCGGAAAACAGCATTTCGGTAGCATTCATCCCGACTTTCCGCGGATATCTGGAAGAAGATAATTCTGAAACAAAACATGCGGAAACGCAGACTTTTATTTCTTCCACGCTTACGCTGGTTTCTTTTTTAACAGCAATTGTTACAGTTCTGGGAATAATCCTTGCACGCTTTATTGTCCCTTTTTTCTTCAGCAAAAACACGGATGCCGCAATCTTGGCGGAAGCGACTTTGCTTACACGCATAATGTTCCCATACTTATTTGTGGTTTCCATTGCGGCATTTTTCCAGGGAATTTTAAACGGCTGCAACATTTTTGCACCGAGCGGATTTACTCCGGTTCTTTTCAATCTGATTGTTGTTCTTGTAACTTATTTTTTAACTCCGCAACTTCCTAATCCGAACGGCCTTCCGGAAGAAGCGCTTGCCGCCCGCGCAATGAGTTTCGGCGTAATAACCGGCGGATGTTTTCAGGCTCTGTTCCAATGGCCTTTTATACAAAAGACAGGCTGGAAAACAACTTTAACAGGCTTAAAAAATGCGTTCACAAACCCCGGAACAAAAAAAGTCATTTCCCTGATTGTTCCTACAATAATAGGAATGGCAGCCTATCAATTAAACGATGTCGTTTCAACAGCACTTGCAGGAAACATAGGAACAGGAACAGTTTCTTCCCTGCAATATTCGCTAAGACTTCAGGAACTGATTTTAGGAATTTTTGCGGTTTCCATAGGGACCGTAATACTTCCGGATTTGAGCGGCTTGGCAAAAAAGCAAAAGTGGGACGAATTTAACAATATGCTTACGCAGGCAATAAAAATAATCGCTCTTATCTGCATTCCTGTAACATTTTATTCTCTCATATGCGGAAAAGATTTAATTTCTCTTGTCTACAAAACAAAAAGCTTTGATGAAAATTCTGTTCTTTCAACTTTAAGCGTTTTCAAATTTCATATTGCGGGTCTGTTTTTTATTGCAGTAAACAGAATTATAAGTCCGGCTTTTTATGCGCAAGGAAACACAAAGCTTCCAACTTTAGCCGGAATTATTTGTTTCGGAGCAAACATCGCGCTTGCAGTCATTCTTTCTTTTTTTATGAAAGGAAACGGAATTGCGCTTGCCCTTACCGTTGCAAGCGCCGTAAACACATTGTTTTTGTTCTTGTTTATGAAAAAACTGAATTCCATGGATGCGGCCGGAATTGCAAAAAAAATGACAGTTTTTATAATCAGAATGATTGCATTCAGCACAATTGCCGCCTGTCCGATTTATTTTTTGCGGCCAAAACTTCTGCAACTGTTCGAAGGACACAACCGTTTTGTTTCATTTGGAATTCCAGTTTTTATCTGCGCTTTGATTTTTGGTTTGATTGGAATTATTCTTCTTGTTATATTTAAAGATGAAACAGCAATGGCAATCGCCGGAAAAATAAAAAACAAAACAAAAAAATAAGATATTCAGGAATTTTATATGAAAAAATACACTCAGGCTCAGATGAAAGAACTTTACAGCGAGCGACGTAAGAAAATTGCAGATTACTTGAACGAGCACAATATAGGAGCGGCAGTTTTTATTGACAGCGAAGAACACCGCGAACCTGCAATAAGATATTTTACAGGACACACAAGCGATGCTGTTCTTGTAATTCTGCAGAGCGGAAATTCCGTACTTGTTCCTTGGGACGAAATTTTAGCAAAGAAAATCGCTTTTTGCGATAAAGTTATTCCCTATACTAAATTTAAAAATTCAGATTTGGAAGCCGTAAAATCAATCTTAAACGGAGCGAAAGGAATTAAAGATTTTAAAATTGAAATACCGCCTTATATTCCATATCCGAAATTTCTTGAATTTATTGAACAAAACCCAAAATGGGACGTTCTTTGCAAAAACGAAGGTGTTCATAAATTCTCCGTTCAGCTTAGAATGATAAAAGACGAATACGAAATTGAATGCACAAAAGAAGCGGCTCGTGTGGGAGATTTAATAATTGATAAGATAGAAGAAAAAATCCGTTCCGGTGAAATAAAAACAGAAATGGACGTGGCTTTGCTCATAGAAAGGGAACTCCGCTTGAACGGCTGCGAAAAAACAGGTTTTGACACTCTCGCTGCAGGTCCCGCCCGCAGCTGGGCGATTCACGCTTTTCCAGGCTATACAAGCGGTGAATGGCCGGGAAACGGACTTTCTATCCTTGATTTCGGCGTAGTTTACAACGGCTACACTTCCGATACAACCGTAACTGTTGCAAAAGGCGAACTCAGCGAAGAGCAGGAAAAACTTTTAGAGCTTGTACAGCATGCGGCAGATGAATGTCTGCGGCTGTATAAAAAAGATGTTCCTGTAAAAGACGCATGCGAGCTTGCGGAAAATATCTTTGCAAAAGCAAAAAGAAAAATGCCGCATACGCTCGGACACGGAATCGGACTTGAAATTCACGAATTTCCGCGCGTAAGCACAAAAATGGCCGCAGACGTTACGTTCCGGCCGGGAATGTTAGTTACGCTTGAACCTGGTCTTTATGATGAAAAACTTGGCGGCGTACGTTTGGAAAATGACGTTCTAATAACTGATGAAGGAAACGAAGTAATAACTCATTCGCGTATCATCAGACTTTAGACGCTGATTTTCGTTTTAATCCAACTTGTCAACAACTTCCTCTGCGGCTATTATAAGCGCCTTGGAAAGGTTTTTATCTTCAAGATAAGAAGTAAGGCTTTCCATATCTTTAAGGACATTTATTATATCCTTTCTGTTTGCGCCGTTCATGGCTTTTCTGATATTGTCAACAGGAAGATTATATTCTTCCCTTATCTGCGCTGCTGTAATTAAAAGTCCCGCTTTTCCGGAAAGACGCGCGATTATATAATCAAGCAGAATGCGTACCCGCCCCGCAAGGAACTTTGCCCTTTGTTCAAAAGGCAAAGATTCGCCAAGTTCGCGAAGACGCTTGAACAAATCAAGCTCTTTTTTGAATTTTTCAACTTCGCTTGGATTTTCTATAAGCGATGTGATTTTCGGAAGAATTTCGCTCACCTGACCGACAAGGCTGTCATACGCCTGTTCGGCAGTAGAAGACGTTTCCTGTTCCGCTTCCAGTTCGGGCTTTTTATCCGCAACGTTATTTTCTGTACTTTCCATACTTTCCGTGCTTTCAGGCTTTTCTGAGTTTTCCGCGCTTTCAGAATTTTCAGCATTCTTTTCGCCGCAAAAATTGCCATCCACAGAAATTGAAGCATCCGAACCATTCGCACCGGCTTCTGTTGCGGTATTTTCAACTTCAGAAGTTGAATTTTCCTCATCTGAATTACCGCCAGGCAAACCGTCAAGATCTTGAATATTTCCGGAAGTTTCGGAACTGTCAGAACTTATTGAATTTTCAGACTTTTCGGAATTTTCTGAATTTCCGCCGTTTTCCGCGCTGTCTTCAGATTTTTCAATATTTCCACTGTCATCTGCATTATCAGAAATCGCGGTGGCATTTTTATTTTCCGGACCGTCTGAATCTTCAATATCTGAAAAATCCTCAGAAATTTCAGCTTCGTTCTTAGCATTTTCATCTGAGTCTTCTTCATTTTCCTGATTTTCATCTTCTTTCAAAACATCATCTTCCGCCCCAATGTCTGAACTGTCTTCAAAAAGCGGAGTTTCATTGTCGATTGCAAAAATATCAGTATTATTTTCTTCGGAAAGACCTTCATTTTCAAAATTCTCTTCAGAATTATCTGATTTTTCTGTTTCATTCATTTTTGATGTTCCGCCAATTGAATCCGCATTATCAGATTCGGATTCTTCATCATCAAAACCAAATTCATCAAGCGAAATTTCTTGGGAATCTTCAAAAGAAGACGGTTTTTCTGAAACTTCATTTCCGGCATTATTTTTTTCGACTTCAGAATCAACTTTTTTGCCGATTTCCTTTGCAAGTTTTCCGGCTAGATAATTGTTAGGATCAAATGCAACTGCGGTAGAAAAATCGTCAAGTGCTTCGTTTGAATTTCCAAGAAGCTCATCTACCTGTCCGAGCAAAATCCACGCAGGAACATTTTTCATATTGTCATCAATAAAAGATTTGACTTTTTCCTTTGCTTTTTCATAATTTCCTTTCTGAAAATAACGGCTTGCAAAAGAATAAAGATACGCATCATAATTTGAATCCACAGACTTGATTTTAGAAGCATAACGCTCTGCCATTTCATCTTTTCCGGAAAGAATGCAATATTGACCTGCCAAATCAAGAATTTCGCAGTCTCTGCTGTTTTTTTTGCCAAGTTCGCGGATAATATTTCCTGCGTCAGAAATTTTATTTGCAGAAAGATAAACAGAAGCGGCGGATTTTTTTATTTCATTATTTTCCGGTTCAAGTTTTTCCGCACTTTTAACAGCGGAAACCGCATCTTCTGTTTTTCCGTTTTTTTCAAACGCTTCTGCAAGACTTTTTAATGTTTCGGCATTTCCGGAAACCAGCCTGTCCGCAATTTCAAATGAACTTGCCGCTTTATCAAAATTGCTTTGCCGCATAAGAATTTTTCCCATCTGAACGTAAAGTCCTGCATCTTTTGGATGAAGAGCAATTGAATTTTGAACAAGTTCGCCGGCCGCTTTTGTTTTTCTATGATTCAAAAGAAGATCTGAATATGCAATTACAGCATCCTGCCAGCCCGGTCTTGCGCGCAAAGCAGTTTCGTAAGCCTGAATTGCAGACATATCATCACCAAGTTCTTCCAGACTTTTTGCCATGTTAAACTGAAGAATCGGATGGTTCGGATCAACTTGAAGCCCGCGCTTATATTCAGCAACCGCTTTTTCATGATTGTTCTGCGCGGCATATATTGTTCCAAGATGATTATATGCAAGAACATCTGTCGGATTTGTGGAAATAACATTTTCAAAGCAGCTGACAGCTTCGTCGTATTTTTCCATAAGTTTATAAGTAAAACCCAAATTATAGTAAACCTGCGCAGGATTGATTTTTGTTTTCAGCGCATTTTGCAAAATATCTATCGATTCCTGATAGTTTCCCATTCTGCGGTAAATTCCGCCCATAGCGTTCATCGCTTCAAAATTATCAGGATAAAATGACAGGATCTTCTGAAAGCAGACAAGCGCTTTTGAATCATCATTTGCTTTCATATAAAGATTTCCAAGTTCATTTAAATATCCGATATTTTTTTCATCATCCTGAAGCAAATTTGTATACAAACGGATTGCAAGATTAAAATCCCGTGAAATGACTGCGTTTTTTGCTCTTCTTGCCAAAAGTTCTTTATCTTCCATAAGACACCCTCTTTCTTATATTTTAGCGGACTTTTGAAGGACGAGCAAAAACTTCTTTCGAAAAAGGTCCGCAAATTCGCTCATCTATTTTTGAATAGGCCGCAACTGCAAAATAGTAGATTACGCCATTTTTCAATCCTGTTAAAGTTTTACTTGTTACGTTTCCGGCATTTATTGGAGAAGCGCCTTCCACAGCAGTTCTTCCCAAATATTCACCAGAACGGTTTCCATAATAAATATAGTACCCACCTGCCGTATCGTCAACAGAATAACTCCATGTTAAAGTAACTTGTCCGTCGCCCGGCTCAACAGAAATTTTGTATGGAGGGAAAGGTTCCGGCAAAGTAGTATATTCAACTTGGATTTGCGACACCGAAGGAGAAGTTTTTCCGCCGCCGTCAGGAAAAAGTTCCCCCGCTATCTGAAAGTAAAGTCCGCTTAATCCATCAATTTTTTCCCCTAAAGAAACCGTTTTCCATTCCGGAAAATCTTCCGTCCAGTTAAAATAGTTGTCCCCGGCGCGAACATAAAATTTTACATCAGTTTGATTAGGTGCAAAAAGTTTTGCGTTGACTTTATCTATTACAGATCCCTCTTTTAAAAGAACAGGAACAGACTCAAATCGTCCGCCGGCAGTTTTATAGCGTGCCGGAACAACGATTGTAAAATTTTCAAATTTTTCTTCATTCAAATTTTTAAAACTTCTAAGAATTCTGAAATCATCAAGCAATCCCAGGTAAGACGGAACAATATTTAAATTTGCAGCAACGCCCATAACGGCAGGCATTACAGTTCCGCCTTCATGTCCGGAGTCTGTAAGAAATTTTATATCTTCAAGCTGACCGTTTATTCTGTATTCAAGAATTCCGGATTCTTCTTCAAATGAAATAAAATGATGCGACCATTTTCCTGGAATTATTGAAGAAGATGAAAGAAGTGTTACATCTCCACCATTATTTTCGTATCCTTCAAAAATATTTGAGAAAATTGTCATAACTTTGTTCTTATAAAAGGAAGTTGAAATCAACTGATAGACAACCTGACCGCCAAGATTTTTTGAAGAGCGCCAGTTCAAAAGAACTTCGCCGTTTTCCACCGCAGAAGGGCAAATCCAAAAATCAATTGCAAAAGACCCAGCCGGACCTTCTCCGCCAAACAAGGAATTTCCGCTGCATTCAAGTTCAATTCCGCCCTGCGCCCGGCTTATTACAGAACCTTTTCCCCTTACCGCATTTTTTGAAAAACCGGTTTTATTCGCAACTACTTTATATTTTCCAGTTTTGTCCGCTATGCTTGCGTTCTCAAAATCAATAAGACAATCAGTATTTTCGTCCGCTTGGTTGGAATTCGTTTCCAATTCAAGACTTTCGTAACCGAATCGTCCTTTCCCGGTTGTAATTCCGTTGCGAACATTTATATCTTTCCAACCGGCTTTTCCGCCGAACGTGTAAGTTTCCGCACCAAGCGCAGAGAGCGAAAAAAGCAGAACAAGCAAAATCGCAGACAATTTTAAAATCTGCCGAACCGACAGCAGTATTGCAATTTTTTTTGATTTATAATTATCTTTAAAGCATGTACAAAGAAATTCTTCACGAAACTGCATTAAAAGCACCTTCCTCCAGCGGCGTTTATATGTGGCGCAATCCGCAAAACGTCGTCATTTATGTTGGAAAAGCGAAGAATTTAAAAAATCGCCTTTCATCCTATTTTTCCGGCAAAAAAGACATCAAGACAAGACTGCTTGTTTCCAGCGCAAAAAGCATTGAATATATTACAACTGCAAACGAATACGAAGCATTTCTTCTGGAAAACAATCTTATCAAAAAATACAAACCAAAATACAACATCGACTTGAAGGACGGAAAATCATATCCTGTCCTTAGAATCACAAAAGAAGATTTCCCGCGTCTTTTCAAAACAAGAAATATTCTTCATGACGGTTCAACATATTTTGGTCCGTATCCAGATGCAACCGCTCTTGATACTTTTATAGACACTCTTTATCAGATTTATCCGCTGCGCCACTGCAAAAAATTTGTTCAGAGGGAAACACCTTGCCTTTATTATCACATGGGACAATGCAAGGCGCCTTGCTGCGATAAAATTTCAAAAGAATCCTACAATGAATTCTTCGGAGAAATTTGCGATCTACTTAACGAAAACAGTTCAGAAACAACTAAAAAACTTACGGAAAAAATGAAGGAAGCGGCAAAGCAGCTGAATTTTGAAAAAGCCGCAAGACTTCGGGACGGACTGCGAGCGTTAATGGTTATGCAAAACCAGAATGTAGTTGAAAGTTTTGATGCTGAAGACCGCGACTATTTGGCTTGGTACAGAGAAGGCGAACTTGTAAGTTTTACCGTTCTTAAAATCCGCGGAGGAAAACTTCTTGGCCGCGACAACTACAGAGTTCAGAGTCTTAACGAAGACGACGAACTTTTAGGCGAATTCATGGGAGCCTATTACAACTCAAAAGAAGAAATTCCGCCGAAAATTTACGTACAGACGCAAACCGGTCTTGAGTTCATTGAGAAATGGATAAAAAATCAGTTTGATTCCGACTCGCAAATCATTCTTGTTACTGATGAAATTGAAAATGCATCGCGCCACAAAGCGGCAATCGCAATGGCGGCGGAAAACGCAAAAGAAGATATTATCCGCAGAATGAGGGAGCGCGGCGATATTCCGGCTTTGGAAGAACTCAAAGAAATTCTTGGATTAAAGCATCTTCCGGTCAGAATTGAAGGCTTTGATATTGCGCACATCGGCGGAAAATTTCCGGTAGCCTCGCTTATCAGTTTTTACAACGGAAATCCGGACAAAAAAAATTACCGTTACTTCCGCCTAAAAACGACAGACGGCTACATTGACGACTTTCAGTCTATGCGAGAAGCAACCAGCCGCCGCTATACAAGACTTTTGAACGAACAGGCCGATTTACCGGACTTGATTCTGATTGACGGAGGAATCGGACAAGTAAATGCGGTTGACCAAGTGTTAAAATCATTAAATCTTGACATTCCTATTGCGGGCCTTGCAAAACGCGATGAAGAAATTTGGCGGCCTTATGCAGAAAAACCGATTTCCTTACCAAAGCGCAGCGACGCTTTAAGACTTCTGCAGCGCGTCCGCGATGAAACACACCGTTTTGCAACAAGCAGAAACCAGCGCCTAAGAACGAAAGAAAATACGGTAAGCATTTTTCTGGAAATTCCTGGCATCGGCGAAAAACGTGCCCGCGCTTTAACAAAAGCATTTACAACTCTGGAAAATATGTGCGCAGCAAGTGAAAGTTCCGTTGCACAAACGCTCCATGTGCGCGCGAACGAAGCGACAGAAATTATTCTGGCGGCAAAGCAGCTTTTAGAAAAGCGCAATGCACGCAAAGAAGAGCAAAGGCATTCTTTGAAAGCGGCCGGCACTACTTGGCAAAAAGCGGCGGAAGCGCAATACATTGATGATCTGGCAGGAGCCGCTCTTGCAGCGGAAGAACCGCCGGAATTCAAATCAAAGTAAAATCCGCTCCGGCATCAAAATGAAAACGCAATTTTCTGCCAAGTTCAGAATAACCTTCATTTCCAAATTACAAATTGTGCATTATTCTTTTTTCTGCTAGACTAAGATTTATGCGTAAAATGACTTTAATTTCTGTTTTTGCCGCTTTTTTAGCGCTTTTCAGTTCTTGTTCAAACCGAATAAAAGGTTACGGTGTTCTTTTATGGAATCTTCCGGAATATAAACTTCAAGACGGAGATTTAGTTCCTGTTTACATCCGCTCAAATATTTCGCAAGTTTATGTAATCGGAACTGCGCAAGGCAAAAAAGAAATTCCTTTGTGGCAGATTACAACTCCGCAAATGAAATTCAAGGCAAAAAAAACTGCAAAAAAATTTGATGAATACAAACACACTTACGCTTCTGTCGCTTTGGACGGACTTCCTATGCGGGCAGAACCGGTAAACACAGCAAAACAAGTTTACCGCTTAAAAAAAGCGGAAACAATAAAAGTGCTTTACAAAGGTTCGGGCCAGGCGGTTATGTCCGGAAAAAAGGCGCTGGAAGGCGACTGGCTCAGGGTTCTTACTTCTGACGGAACTACAGGATGGTGCTTCAGCTATAATCTAAGACTCTTTGAAACAGATATAAACGGAGAACGCATAAACGGTCAGGTTGTTGAAGAAGAAAACAAAGTTGACGCAGAACTTACAGAGATGTTAAAAGGAATCTGGTATCCGGAATCTTACAAAAAAATGATTGACACAGGAAGAATTGATCCTGCACGCATAAACCTTTCCTACAACTTGCATCTTGAAGAAGAAACAAACAAGCTTTCTTTCAATATGCCGGAAGTAAAAAACAAACAGTGGGATTACACAGGCGCACAGGAAGACAATACGATTGTAAATGCAACTGCTTACAAACTTAACGATATTCCTATCATCATTTCTGTAAAAAGTCCGGTTTACATTGTCGTGCGGT
>CAYXDA010000030.1:0-16615 GCA_964463615.1 uncultured Treponema sp. | reverse complement strand
AAATGAATATTAAAAAAGTGTTTCTGATTTGTTCAATTTTTGTTTTAATGACAGAACTTTTTGCTCAAATAGAACAAGAAACCAAAGGAGCTGATTCTTCCGAAAATTTTAAAGTAAGAACTTTAACAATAGAGGATGCGGTCAGGCTTGCGAAAGAAAATAATATTTCTGTAAAAGTTGCAAAAAATACGCTTGAAAATCTTGAAATTAAAAATAAATATTCTTGGAACAGCATTAGTCCGATAGCGACTGTAAGCGGAAATTTTTCTGATGATTTGGAAAATGACAGTTCCAGCTTAAGTATTTCGGGTTCTGTAAATCTTAACCTGAAAACGAATCTTTATTCAGATATTCAAGGTGCTAAATTGAATTTTGAAAGGGGAAAGCTTTCATACAACGAAGCTGTGCGCGCAATAGAACTTTCTGTAAGGAAATCTTTTTACAATCTTATTTATCAGCAGGAAAATCTTGAATTGCAAAAACAGAGCCTGGAAACCAGCAGGACGCAATATGTCAGCAATCAGGAAAAATTCAGGAACGGCAGAATCAGCGAATTGGACGCTTTTACAAGCCGCGTAAATTATGAGTCGAAAAAGCCGGCGGTTGAATCTGCGGAAATTACTTTTCAGAATGATTTGTCTAGTTTTAAGCAGATTTTGGGGATAGAGCAAAAAACTGAAATTGAACTTGACGGAACGCTTGATAAAATTCTTGATATCAAAGAAATCAGTTTTGAATCTCTTCCTAAGGTGACGGAACCTGCGCCGGATGTTAAGTTTGCGGAATACGATGTTCAAATTGCAAAAAATTCGCTTTTGGATTCGCGCTTTTCGGCTTATTCACCAAGTATAACTGGCAGCTATTCCTACGGCAAATCAAAAACTTCTGAATTGGATGACTGGAATACAAAAAATTCCCTTTCTGTTGGAGTTTCCGTTCCTTTGGATGGAATTTTGCCGTGGTCAGTCCGCGCTGTAAATGTAAAACAGAATAAAACGGCGCTTGATACGGCGGAAAAAAACTTGGAGAACGCAAAAACTTCTGTTGCTGTTCAGACGGAAAGTTACATAAGAAAAATTAATCTTGCGGTAAAACAGCTTGATACTTTAAAAGCGACTGAAGAACTTGCGGAACAAACTTATAAGATGACATTAGATGCGTACAATTACGGTAAAACAGATTTGCTTTCTCTGCAGAATGCGAATGATTCTGTGCTTAGCGCAGGCGTAAATCTGAAAAGTCAGGCTTATACTTTAATAAGTACAATTCTTGATTTGGAAGATGTTCTTGGAATTGACTTTGGAACTTTAGAAATTCAAAAGTAAAAAAATAAAAATTGAAAAATTACAAGATTGAGGAAATATAAAAATGGACAAAAAAAAGAAATCTTTAGTTATTATCGGAATTGCTGTGGCTGTCTTGGTTGTGGCGCTTGTTATTATTGCGGTTGCAAAAAAATCAAGCCAAGCGGCAGGTTTTAATCCGCGCGAAAGAAATACCAGAGGAAATACGGTTTTTACAGTTCGCTCTGCAGAAGCGTCTGTTAAGACTTTAAATGATTACGTTGTTACAAACGGAGAAGTTGAAAGTCAAAGTGCAGTTGAAGTTTTTCCTTCTATGGGCGGAAAAGTTGCAAAAATAAATGTAATGCTTGGTTCTCATGTAAATCGCGGTGATGTTATTGCAAGTATTGACCCTAGTGAACCTGGAACCCGTTATTCTTTTAGTCCGGTTGAAGCGCCTATTAGCGGAAGTATTGTTTCTTCTCCGCTTAAAATCGGAACAACAGTTACAACAAATTCCGCTGTTACAATGATTGGCGATATTGATAATTTGCAGATAACTTGTTCAATTCCGGAACGATATGTTGCGGAGCTTAAAACGGGACTAAGTGCGGAAGTGTCATTGGAAGCGTATCCTGAAATTGTTTTTAGAGCAACTGTCAGCAGGGTAAGCCCGGTTGTTGATTCTTCTACAAGAACTAAAGAGATTATTCTTAATTTTGATAAAAAAGACAGCCGCATTAATGCTGGAATGTTTGCAAAAGTAAAATTGTATACTTCAAAATATGCTGGTGAAATCGTAGTTCCTTCGGATGCGGTTATAACCAATGATGACGGTTCAGCTTATCTTTTTGTTGTAAATGATAATAAAACTGTAAGCCGCAGAGAAGTAAAAACCGGCAAATCTGTAGATTCTTTTATTCAGATTACAGACAATCTTGTTGCAGGAGAGCGTGTTGTTTATGAAGGAATGTTAAGTTTGAGCGAAGGTGCAAAGATTAATGATCTGTCTGTCGCACCGATAAGTTCAAATGCGGATGGCAAAGGATCGGAAGGAGCGGCTGAATGAGCGTTTCAAGACAGACTTTAAATCATCCTGTATTAGTTCTGATTGTATTTGCATTGCTTGGATTTGTTGGAATTTTTACATTAAAGAATGTTGCAATCGGGCTTTTTCCGGAAGTTGATTCCCCGTATATTATGATTTCAACGACTTACACGAACGCAGGCCCGGAAGCTATTGAAAAAACTGTAACAAAAGTTTTGGAAAGTTCTCTTGTAAGCGTGAGCGGACTTAAGAATATGACTTCAACTTCCAATGAAGGATCTTCCAGAATTTCATTGGAATTTAATTACGGAACAGATATTGATGAAGCGGTAAACGATGTTCGCGATAAATTGGACCGTGTTTCGCGAAGTCTTCCGGATAATGCCGGTTCTCCTATGATTTTCAAAATGGATTCAAATTCTATGCCGATTTTGCGAATTGCAGTAAAAGGAAATCGTTCTGCCAGCGACTTAAAGCAAATTGCGGAAGATAATATCGTAGATATTCTTGAACAAGCGGACGGAGTTGCGCAGGCAAGCGTTTATGGCGGAAAAACAAAAATTGTCCGCGTGGAATTGGAACAAAACAGACTTGCTGCGTATGGACTTACTGTAAGTGCAGTTTCTTCCGCTCTTGCAAAGCAAAATCTTGAACTTGGCGGCGGAAAACTTAATGAAGGGCAAAAAGATTATGTTGTCCGCACGACTGGTGAATTTACTTCAATCGCTCAGATAAATGACACTGTAATTACGACAATTAACGGCTACAACGTAAAATTAAGCGACATCGGAAAGGCTTTTATGGGATATCAAGATGTAACAAGCGAGGTTTACATTAATGGTAATCCTGGTATTTATGTTTCTGTAACAAAGCAGTCGGGCGCAAATTCTGTAACAGTTGCAAATAATGTTTATAAAAAAATGGCGGACTTGGAAAAAACTCTGCCATCTGATATTTCAATGACAATCTTGCAGGATGATACAGATTCTATCCGCGAAACAATAAATACGCTTGTTGAATCTGCTGTTGAAGGATTGATTCTTGCCGTTATTGTTCTTTTCGTCTTTTTGCAGAATTTTAAATCAACCATTATCATCGGAATTTCTATTCCGCTTTCTATTATAATTACCTTGCTTGCAATGAGTTTTGCCGGAATCACTTTGAATATGATGACTTTAACCGGTTTGATTCTTGGCGTTGGAATGATTGTGGATGCTTCAATTGTTATGATTGATAATATTTACAGTTACCGTATGCGCGGGGCAAAGCCAAGAATTGCGGCGGTTCTGGGTTCTCAGGAAATGATGGCATCTGTAATTTCCGGCAACCTTACAACGATTTGTGTATTCGTTCCGTTTCTTTTGTATATGAAAGATCTTGGAAGAATGGGGCAAATGTTTAAAGGAATAATTTTTACAATTGTAATTGCGCTTGTTTCTTCTTTGCTTGTTGCAATATTTCTTGTTCCTGTTTTGGCAGGAGTTTTCTTCCCTCTTACAAACAGAAACGAAAAGCCTGTAAAATCAAAATTCTTTAAAACTATTTACGGGGCATTTGAAAAAGCAATACAAGCTGTTACCGAAGTTTACCGGAAAATTTTAAAAACAGCGCTTGAATACAGGGCGGTAACAATTGTAATTTCGGTTTGTCTTTTGATTTTTGCACTTGCATTGATTCCGACTATGCGAATTAATATGATGCCTAACGGAAACGATGATTCTGTAACATTAAATATTACAATGCCAATAGGAACTCCTTTAAAAGATACAAAAGTAATTGCGCTTGAATTTGAAGATATAATCAAAGAAGAAGTAAAAGGGTACAAATATCTTACAACAACAATTGGTTCAGGCGGACGTGGTTTTGGAAACAGCGCAACTTATAAGGCGAATATTCAGATAAGGTTGCCGGAAACTTCGGAACAAATAGACTCTGCGCAAGATATACAAACAAAATTGCGCTCTCATTTTAACGATTTTGCAGGAGCCGTGTTCAGTTTTAATGCCGGAATGCGCGGTCAAATGACAGGTGATGATTTGGATATTGCAATCCGTTCGGACGATTTGGATGCCGCGCTTAATGTTGCGGATAAAATAAAAGATGTAATGAAGCAAATTCCCGATATCGGTGAACCTTCAATTGATACGGAACGCGGTTTGCCGCAGGTGGAAGTTGTGATTGACCGTGACAGGGCCTATGCTTTTGGCGTTGATGTTACAACGGTTGCAAAAGAAATAAACTATGCGATTAATGGTGTAACAAGTACGGAATATCGCGAAAACGGTAAAGAGTACGACGTTGTTGTTATGTACAAACCGGAAGACCGCGAAAGCGTTATAGACTTGGAATCAATATATGTGAACGGAACACAAGGAAAAGTGGCGGTTTCAAACTTTGCTTCATTAAAGCGCGGACTTGGTCCGGTTTCAATCAGGCGCGAAAATCAAACGCGAATTGTTCATCTTACGGCATCAATTATTTCGGAGAGCAACGCAAACCTTGTGGAAGATTCAATCCGCGAAGGAATTGCCAACAGTTTTATTATTCCGGAAGGCGTAACCGTAAGTTATGAAGGTTCTTGGGCCGATGTTTCCGACCAAATGAAAATCTATATGGCGATTATAGTTCTTGCAATTGTTCTTGTATTCGGTGTAATGGCTGCAACTTATGAATCGTTCAAAGCGCCTCTTATAAATCTTGCCACAATTCCGTTTATGATAATCGGTGTTGTTTTTTTGTACAAAATTATAAATCAGCCGCTTTCAATGATGAGTATGGTCGGTTTGATTATGCTTGTAGGAATTGTAGTAAACAACGGTATTATTCTTGTTGACTATACAAATCTTTTGCGCGGGCGCGACATTCCGCTTATGGACGCATGTTTACAGGCAGGAACAAGCCGTCTTAGACCAGTTTTAATGACAACTCTAACAACAATTCTTGGTATGATTCCGATGTGCTTTGCAACAGAAGGAATGGCGGGAATGGTTCAGCCGATTGGAATTGCAGTTGTAGGCGGTTTAACATCCTCAACATTTGTAACTTTGCTTGTAATTCCGGTTTTGTATTCTATTTTTATGAAAAATGAAAATAAAAAAACACAATCAACAATTAAAATAGAATATAAAGATTGATTTTTGTAAGTAAAAAGGGCGGACAACCGCCCTACGCCCGCACTTCGTTGCGGTCTACCCACCGTGCGGGGCAAAAGCGGATTTGCGACTGGCCCCGCAACGCCCGATTTTAAAAATCATTCAAAAAAGGAGTTTTTATGACAAATACTGCTAATTATAGAATCGAAATAATCGCAAATCAGTCTGTTCAGGAAGAAATAACAGATTTACTTGAACAGGAAATTGAAGAAATTCAATATACAATAATTCCAACTGTGCAAGGGCGGGGAATTCATTCAAAAAAATTAGGTTCATCAACTTGGCCGGAACAGAACTTTGTGCTTTTTGCGTATGTTTCAAAGGAAAACGCAAAAAAAGCGGAAGTTATAGTTTCTGCCGTAAAGAAAAAGTTCGCCGGAGAAGGAATTTCGTTCTTTTGTGTACAGGAAGCGGTTTTGTAACTTTTTTGATTCGTACAATCGACCAACTTATTTAATTGTGATAGAATAAATTTATTATTATGAAAATAAATTTCCGCAAATTTTCCAAAAATTTTTGTTCTGTAATTTCATTTTTTGTACTTTCAGTTTGTGCTTCGCAATGTTTTGCGCAGTCGTCAGCTGTTTCGGACAGAACAAGCAGTTTTCAGTATTTAAGAAGATTTAATTCAGTTTATGAATTTGTATTGCAAAATTACGTTGACGAAGTAGATCCTAAAGTTCTTTATGAAGGCGCAATGAAAGGACTTATGGATTCTTTGGGAGATCCATATACTTCATATCTTGATGAAGAAACTATGCGCGATTTGGCTGATACAACGAACGGATCTTTTGGCGGGGTCGGACTTTCTATTTCAAAACCGCTTGAATCAAAAGAAGGTCATCCTGCTTATGTGGAAGTTGCTTCTCCAATAGAAGATACGCCTGGTGCAAAAGCCGGAATTCTTGCCGGGGATTACATTACGGAAATAGACGGCGAATCTACAGAAAAAATGTCCATGCAGGATGTGCTTGCGCATCTGCGCGGCGAAGTTGGAAAGCCTGTAAAAGTAACAATTTTGCGCGGAAAAAATTTAAAATTCACCGTTGAGCTTGTGCGTGCTCTTATAGAAGTTCCAACCGTAAAATACGGAATGATTGGCGATGTTGGTTATATGCGCCTTGTTCAGTTTACGCCGGAAACTCCGGTTCGTGTGCAGGAAGCGCTTGATTCTTTTAAAAAAGATAAAAACTTTAAAAACTTGATTATAGATTTGCGCGACAATCCGGGTGGTTTGATTACAAGCGCAGTGGATGTTGCAGATAAATTTATTGATGAAGGACCAATTGTAACAACAAAAAGCCGTTTGGATTTTGAAAACAGTTCGTATGTTGCAAGCGCAAAAAAAACTGTTGTGCGTGGTATTCCTATTGTTGTTCTGATTAATCAAGGTTCGGCGAGCGCTTCTGAAATTGTTTCCGGCGCACTTAAAGATAATCATCTTGCTTATTTAGTTGGTGCCCGAAGTTACGGAAAAGGTTCAGTTCAACAGGTTGTTCCGCTTGGCGGCTCTGAAGAAATAAAAATGACAGTTGCCCGTTATTACACTCCAAGCGACACAAATATTGATAAGATTGGAATTCCGCCGGATTTGGAAGTTGTTTATCCTAAACTTACAGAAGAAGACGAAAAAGCCTATTCGGATTTGCTTGATGCAAATGAAATTGTTTTGTATGTTGAAAATCATCCGGATATGACGGAAGCTGATATTTCAAAATATGCAGATGAACTGAATTTAAAGTATAAACTTGATGCACGGCTGCTTCGCAGACTGATAAGAATTCAAGTGAACAGAACAAAACCGACTGCGCTTTATGATTTGGATTACGATATTCAGTTGAATGCGGCGTTGGAACTGCTAAAAAATACAAAAGATTTTAACGAACTGGTTCGCTCTACAAAAACATTAAAAGAACTTCAGATTGAAGCGGAAGCACAAAAGGCAAGCGGAAATTTGGAAGACACTAAAAAGGCTGAATAAATGCGGCAGTTTATTTCTTCTGAATTTCCTGATAAACAAGGTTTGCTTTGTATAAGCGGAAAAGATTTCCGCTATTTGCGCCAAGTTCTGCGCTTAAAAGCAGGAGATATGCTTGCGGTTCGCTTGCCGGACGGAACTTTGCAAAATACAACTGTCTGCCAGTCGGAAGAAAATTCCAAACGTATTTTACTGCAAGTTTGTGGGGCGGCGCAAAACTCTTCTGAAAATCCGAATGTTACGCGCGGTGTAAAAGCATCGGAAATTCAAGGTTCTGCTTTTGATGTTGAATACACACTTTTTCAATATGTCGCAAAACCTTCTAAAATGGAGCAGATTGTTCGCCAGGCGGTTGAATGTGGCGTAAAGTTTGTTGTTCCTGTTGTCGGAGAATATTCCCAAAAGCAAAATGTTCTTGCGCTGGAAAAATCCAAATCGGAGCGCATTGAACGGATTGTTCGCGAAGCCCGCCAGCAGAGCGGCTCGCCGGTTCAGACTGAAGTATTAAAACCGCTTTCTACATTGCAGGCGGTTGAATTTTGGAAAAATTCGGTTTTGCAAATCGAAGTCTCGCAGGAAAATTGCAAAGCGCTTGTTCTTTGGGAGCGGAATGAAAATACAAAATCTTTTTGCGAAATTTTTGATCAAACTCAAATAAAAAATCTAAAGAAAATTGCAATTGCGGTTGGTTGTGAAGGCGGAATAAGTCCGCAGGAAATGGATGTTCTTTCTTCCGGAGGATTTTTTCCGATTCATTTTGACGGAAATATTTTGCGTTGCGAAACAGCTGCTTTATATGGAATTGCGGCTGTTCAGCAGGCGGTTCAAATATTTTCTCAAAAGAATGAACAAAGTTCTGAAATAAATCAGTAAAATTTGTATAATAAAACAAATTCAGAGGATAATTTATGGGAATACAAAGAATTAAGATTTTAGATGTGCCGGTTGACATTTTGCGTCCGGAAAATTTGGAAATTGAAATTCTTGAACTTTTGGCAAAACCTGGTACAAAGCAAATTGTTTTCCTTTCAATCTGGGATTTGTTAAAAGCACGCCACCGCGGAGAATTTCAGGATTGCATAAATAATGCGGATTTGGTTATTCCGGTTTCAAAAAGTATTATAAAAGGAGCAAGTTTTCTTAAAAAAGAAATTCCTGTGCGCTACAATCCTTTTTCCGCAGTCATAAATATTCTTTCAATTTTAGATTCTCATTTCAAAACGTTGTATCTTTTGGGTTCCCGCGGTCAAACTTTGCATTCTGCAGAAAGGAATCTTCGCGACACTTATCCGAATCTTAGAATTGTGGGGCGCTATGTTGGATATTATCCAAAAAATATGGAAAACGATATTGTTCAGTCAATTTATAAAAGTTCCCTTTTTCCGCAGTCATAAATATTCTTTCAATTTTAGATTCTCATTTCAAAACGTTGTATCTTTTGGGTTCCCGCGGTCAAACTTTGCATTCTGCAGAAAGGAATCTTCGCGACACTTATCCGAATCTTAGAATTGTGGGGCGCTATGTTGGATATTATCCAAAAAATATGGAAAACGATATTGTTCAGTCAATTTATAAAAGTTCCCCTTCTTTAGTTATTGTAAGTGACGGAATAAAAGATAAAAACTGCTGGTCGTATAAACGAAGAAATCAGTTTTCTTCCAGTATTTTCATTTATTACAAAGATGCTTTTGGAATATTTTCAAAACGAATAAAACGGGTTGACGAAAAAACTTTTGAGCGCGGACACGAAATTTATCACGAAATTGTCAGAAATCCGTTCAAGATTTTTCTTATACTACCTTTCCTGAAATATGTGCTTACATTGCTGGTCTATAAAATATTAAAAAAATAGCGGGCAATTTATTTTTTTTGGGAAAAAGAAATTGTTCTGGGGAGGGGCATCTTGATTCCCGTCAAGTTCGTTCAGGTTTTTCTTGTAACAAAAAGACCTGAGGTTGTTGTGTTTTGGAAGAAATCACTATTAAAATTTTGTTCTCTAGTGGTTCTTCCGGATTTGGGTTTGTTCATCAGCAGACAAAAGCAAAATGAGCAAAAAGAAAATGCTGTGGCGGTAATTGACAGCTTGCTAATTGCTTCAGCCGATGAAATTGATTTTTTTATCTCAAAAAAATACATTTCATTAAAAAAAGTTTTTATCATACAATCACCGAAAATAAAACAGGAATTCAATTCTGTTTTTGAAACATTTAAATTCGAGCAGATTCCATTTCCTTGCAATTTGTCTTTTTTCAAGAATTTCATTTTGAACTTGGCTTCGCAAAGAAGATCGGAACAGTTTGAGCATGAAGCAGAGGTTTTACCGCCAAAACTTAAAAGGTTTGCCGGAACTTCAAATTCAGCTGATTCGTTGCGCAAAAATTTTTATGCGTTCGGAAAAACAGATGTTCCGCTGATTATTGAAGGTGAATCAGGAACAGGAAAAACGCTTGCAGCGGAACTTATTCATTCAATTTCGCGCAGAAGTTGTAAATCCTACAGAAGAATAAATATGCCTTGCATTCAGCCGGAAATTGCAGAATCCGAACTTTTCGGTTCTGTTTCAGGAGCTTTTACCGGAGCTACAGATAAAAAAGGAATTCTTCAGGAAGTTGACGGTGGAACTGTTTTGTTTGATGAAGTTTCAGAAATTCCAATGCCGGTTCAGGCGAAACTCTTAAAATTTCTTGATTCAGGCTGTTTTTGCAGAGTCGGATCAACAAAAGAAAGTCATTCTGATGTGCGGATTATCAGCGCCACGAATGTTAATCTTGAAAAGCTTGTTCAAAAAGGTTGCTTTAGAAAGGATCTATATGAAAGACTTAAAGGCAAAATAATATCAATTCCGCCGCTTAATTCGCGCAAAGAAGATATTGATGCGCTGGTGGAAAATTTTCTTGTTGAAAATAATTTCAGTTCAATATCATTTTCTAAAGAAGCGCTGGAAACTTTAAAAGAGCGCGATTGGACGGGAAATGTAAGAGAATTGCAAAATTGCCTTACATTAACTTGCGCGGTAAGCAAGAACAAAGTTATCGGTCCTGACGACTTAGTTTTTGCCAGCTAAACCGGCGGCTTTGCTAAAAATTTTTTCAAGATATTTAGCTTCACTTTCAGAAAGCGCGGCTCTGGAAAGAATGCTTTTCCAAAAAGCTTCCATATCTTGGCGTCCTGTTATCTTGAAAAAACCGATTTTTTGCAAATTATCTGCAATCACATCAACAGTTTTGCCAAGTCGGTCCAAAGAAAGCGGAGTGTAACCGGAAAATCCTTCATTCTTCTTTCTGAAAAGGTGATAGGAAATTATTTGAACCGCGTGCGAAAGATTTAAAGAGCCAAAAGAATTGCTGGAAGGAATTGTTACTCCCAAAGTACATTCTTTCAGCTCTTCGTCTGTAAGACCGGTGCGTTCGTTGCCAAAAACAACGGCAATGTTCGCACCGTCTTTTTCATCTTTTCCGGTCTGATTTTTTGCAATTTCTGCAAATTCTTCCGGAAGTAAAAGTTTCCCTTTTCTGTTTTGTCCTCTGCGCCTTGTCGTTCCGGCCGCGATTGAGCAGTCTTTTGTTGCTTCTGTAATCGAATTGAAAAATTCAGCAGAATCAAAAATATAACCGGCATGAATGGCAAGCCTGTAAACCTGCTCGATGTCGTAGTCAGATTTTTTGCCTACAATTCTAAGATGCGTAATATCATTGTTTGCCATTGCGCGGCAGGCAGAACCAATGTTTCTTGATTCGTCCGGCCGGGATAAAACTATGAAAACTTTATTTAAATCCATAATATTAATGATGGAACAATCTAATTCCTGTGAATGCCATGGCAATGTTGTATTCATCGCAAGTTTCTATAACTTGGTCATCACGAACTGAACCGCCCGGTTGTGCAACAACTGTAACGCCACTTTTTCTTGCGCGCTCAATATTATCGCCGAATGGGAAGAAAGCATCGCTTCCGATTGCAACATCCGTATTTTTATCAAGCCAAGCGCGTTTTTCTTCTCGTGTAAAAACTTCCGGCTTAGTTTTGAATAATTTCTGCCATTTTCCTTCTGCAAGAACATCTTCGTATTCATCGCCGATGTAAACGTCAATTGTGTTGTCGCGGTCGGCTCTTTTTATTCCGTCAACAAACTGCAAGTTCAGAACTTTTGGCGACTGTCTAAGCCACCAGTTGTCCGCTTTTTGTCCTGCAAGGCGAGTGCAGTGAACGCGGCTCTGCTGTCCGGCTCCAATTCCGATTGCCTGACCGTCTTTTACGTAACAAACAGAATTTGACTGCGTATATTTTAATATAATCAAAGAAATTACAAGATTCATTTTGTCTTCTTTGCTCATATTCTTATTTTTTGTAACAACGTTGGAAAGGCAGCTTTCATCAATTTTAAGAAAGTTGTGGCCCTGTTCAAACGTAACACCAAAAACCTGCTTTTTTTCCAAGTCTGCCGGAACATAATCCGGGTCGATTTGAATTACACAGTAGTTTCCGTTTTTCTTTGCTTTAAGAATTTCAAGCGCTTTTGCGGAGTAGCCCGGCGCAATAATTCCGTCAGAAACTTCTTTTTTAATTAAAAGCGCGGTTGCTTCATCACATTCATCGGAAAGAGAAATAAAGTCGCCAAAACTGGACATTCTGTCTGCTCCGCGTGCGCGCGCATAAGCCGAAGCAAGAGGAGTGAGCTCCACGTCATCTGTAAAATAAATTTTTTTGAGCGTTTCACTAAGCGGAGTTCCCACAGCGGCTCCAGCCGGGCTTACGTGCTTGAAAGAAGTTGCCGCCGGAAGACCAGTCGCTTCCTTTAATTCCTTAACAAGCTGCCATCCGTTTAGCGCATCTAAAAGATTTATGTATCCAGGTCTGCCGTTTAAAACTGTAATTGGCAAATCTTTTCCGTCTTCCATAAAAACCCGAGCCGGCTTTTGGTTAGGGTTGCATCCGTATTTTAATTGTAATTCGTTCATAGCAAAAGAATAATTTAAAATCAGAAAATAATAAATAGGAATTCGGGTGTTGCGCCGCATTTGCGTCGCCGGGCTTTTCGGGGTTCCGGCATTCGCCTGCATTGCTCCGCAACGTGCCAAAGGCACGCCCCTACAATCCCTAACACATAAAGCAACGCAGGTAAAAAGCGGGGCTGTCTGTTAAATTTTTACTGTGATTTTAAAAAGTCTTAATCATCAGTTGTTATTTTTTTAGACAGTCCCTGAATATTTGTTTATATTCGCATTAATCCGGAAATTGGTAAAATTCTTGTTTTTGTTGAATTTTCACTGGTTGGGATTGATGTTGATTTTTGTGTTTTTCGGTTTCCAAAATGATATTTAAATCCCATTTGGAATGAATTGTGGATTCCGTTGCCATCAACTTTGTATTCTTCTGGATCATCGTCATAATCATCGGAACTGCGGATAAGTTCCTGGAAGTATACAGTTTCTTTCCAACCAAGAGTTAAATCAAAATTTTTGTAACGTGCTTGAACTCCAAGTAAGAAAGAACTTGCTATGTCGCAGTCAAATTCAGAATTGTATAGAATTGCCATCTGGGCTCCGATGTTTGCACCTATGCGCATTTCGTTTGAAGCAACGTTAAATTTTATAGGAAGAATTGACCAGTCCAACTGAATATAAGGTCCTACATTTGTTGTGGAAACAGTTTCTTTTCTTTCTTCATAGTTATATTCACTGTAATTCCAATCTTCAGTTACTTTGGTCAAATCGTGCTTGTCTATCCAAAGTCCGTAGGCACAGCTAAAAACATCTCCGCCGAAATTTGCGCCAAAAGTTACTCCGCTTGGCGAAAAATAATCAATAACCAGACCTTTCGCAAACGCTCCGCAAGCAAAAACAGAAAAACAAAGCGCTAGAAAAATTTTTTTCATAATCTTCTCCGGTTATTTTGTTTTAATCTGAATGACTTTTGCTCTTACAGAAACTTTGTATGAAACGCTCTTTACATAAGAACCGTTTTTTGACTCTTCTGAATGTTTTTCTACTGTGTAAATCGGTGATAAAATAGAGTCTCCGCCAAGCTTGTAAGCTTCTTCTATCATAATAAAGTTTGCGTTAAGTTTTGCTCTTTGCAAAGCTTCTGTTTCGGCAGTGTTTGATGTTTTTTTTCCGACACCTACAAATTTGCCGTTGCCGTTTTCTGTTTGTCCGATAAATGTTTCTGCTGGTTCATAGATGTAACCGTAATTTCCGGAATCGCCAGTCCATTCGCCTGTTTCTGCGTCAAAACTTACAAATTCTGATGCTCCTGATGCTGTTCCGATGATTGTGTAATCATTGCGATCCAAATAAGTGTTTAAAACCATTTGGTCCGATTTAATTTCGTTTGTAGACGAAATTTTTGTTACTGTGCTGCAAGATGAAAATGCAATTCCGCAAAGAATTAGCAATCCGGTTGCAATTTTTGAAATACTTTTCATAAAAACTCCTCATAAAACTCTACTCTCACCCGTGCAATTTTGTCAATGAGAAAAAATTATAAAATATTTTCCTAATAACCTATTGACTTTATAGGAAATTAGGATTATTTTTATTTTATCTTCTGTAAAACTTGTGGCTAATCATTGCAAAACTGTTATGTTTTGTGGAAGATATTTAAGTAAAATCTATAAAACTATTCAGAGAGGTAAGGTTATGGCGGATTTTTCTAAAACTCATTTTGAAACAAAACAGCTTCATGTAGGACAAGAACAGGCTGATCCTGCATCAGATTCACGCGCAGTTCCGATTTATGCGACAACTTCTTATGTTTTCCATAATTCAAAACATGCGGCAGACAGATTTGGTCTTGCCGATTCAGGAAATATTTACGGACGGCTTACAAATTCAACACAAGATGTTTTTGAAAAACGAATCGCCTCTTTGGAAGGTGGTTCTGCGGCTTTGGCAGTTGCTTCCGGAGCGGCGGCAATCACATATACAATCGAAGCTCTTGCGCAGGCAGGCGACCACGTTGTTGCCCAGAAAACAATTTACGGCGGAACTTACAATCTTTTAAAACACACGCTAAAGCCGTTTGGTGTAGAAACAACTTTTGTTGACGCGCACAACCTTAAAGAAGTGGAAGATGCAGTCAAGCCGAATACAAAAGTTCTTTATCTTGAAACTTTAGGAAATCCGAACGCGGATATTCCGGATTTGGACGCTTTGATTGCGCTCGGACATAAACACGGCCTTGCAGTTGTTGTTGACAATACATTCGGAACGCCATATTTAATCCGTCCGCTTGAACACGGAGCGGATGTTGTTGTTCATTCGGCGACAAAATTTATCGGCGGACACGGAACTACTTTGGGCGGAATTATAATTGAATCCGGAAAAACAAATTGGAAGAGCGGAAAATTTCCTGCAATCGCAACTCCGAACGAAAGTTACCACGGAATAAGTTTTGCGGATGCGGTTCCGGGAGCGGCTTTTGTAACTTATATCCGTGCGATTCTGCTCCGCGATCAGGGAGCGGCGATTTCTCCATTTGCGGCTTGGGCTTTGATTCAGGGAACAGAAACTTTGTCACTTAGAATTGAACGCCACGTGGAAAACACCAAAAAAGTCGTTGAATATCTTGCGAAAAATCCAAAGGTTGAAAAAGTAAATCATCCTTCGCTTTCCGACCATCCGGATCACAAACTTTACGAAAAATATTTTCCAAACGGCGGAGCAAGCATTTTTACTTTTGAAATAAAAGGCGGTCGCGAAGCTGCCTGGAAATTCATCGACAACTTGCAGATTTTCAGCCTGCTTGCAAATGTTGCCGACGTAAAATCGCTTGTAATTCATCCGGCTTCTACAACTCATTCGGAACTGAACGAAGCGGAACTTGCCGACCAGGGAATTACGCAAAGCACAATCCGGCTTTCAATCGGAACGGAACACATTGACGATATAATTGCCGATTTGGATCAGGCGTTTGCAAAGGTTTAAGGAATATTGCTTTTGGTCATTGCTGCACTTGTTCGCTTGCACACGAGTGTAGCGAAGTGATGGCCGAAAAAGATAAAAGAAACTGAAATTTTGGTGATTTTGGCAAGTGCTTGTTAAGCCTGTCGAAACACGTAATTGCCGAAATTGTACAATATCGGGGTTTTAGGGGCGAAGCCCCTAGGAGAAGGGGTAGCGTAAAACCGAAGGTGGTTGAGTTTATCGAAACCCCGAAGGTTTGAAGCGAGGGGAAGTCTTTCCCCATATAAAAATACAGGAGATACGAAAATGTCAAAAATTTACACATCTGCAGATCAGTTGATTGGTCACACTCCGCTTTTGGAGCTTACACACATCGAAAAAGAATTTGGATTGGAAGCAAGGATTTTGGCTAAACTTGAATATTTTAATCCTGCCGGAAGCGTAAAAGACCGCGTTGCAAAAGCGATGCTTGACGAAGCGGAAAAAAGCGGAAAAATAAAGCCGGGCGCAACAATTATTGAGCCTACTTCCGGAAATACGGGAATAGGACTTGCTTCTGTTGGTGTTGCACGCGGTTATAAAGTTATAATCGTAATGCCGGAAACAATGTCGGTAGAGCGCCGCCAGATTATAAAGGCTTATGGAGCGGAAATCGTTCTTACGGAAGGTGCAAAAGGCATGAAAGGCGCGATTGCAAAAGCGGAAGAACTTCATAAATCAACGCCGAACAGTTTTATTCCGGGACAGTTTGTGAATCCGGCAAATCCAAAGGCTCATTTTGAAACAACTGGCCCTGAAATTTGGGAAGATACAGACGGAAAAGTTGACTGGTTTGTTGCCGGCGTTGGAACTGGTGGAACTGTAACGGGCGTTGGAAAATTCCTTAAATCAAAAAATCCGAACGTAAAAATTGCCGCGATTGAACCGGCTACTTCTGCGGTTCTTTCTACAGGCGTTGCGGGACCGCACAAAATTCAAGGAATAGGAGCGGGATTTGTTCCGGATGTTCTGGATAAATCCGCTTATGACGAAATAATTACAGTAAGCAATGAAGTTGCTTTTGAGTACGGAAAACTTATCGGCAGAAACGAAGGTGTTCTTGTAGGAATTTCTTCTGGTGCGGCTTTGTGGGCTGCTGTTCAGGTTGCAAAACGACCTGAGAATAAAGGAAAAACAATTGTAGTGTTATTTCCTGATACTGGCGACCGCTATCTTTCTACAGCTTTGTTCCAGGATTAGAATTTATATTC
>CAYXDA010000029.1:0-17250 GCA_964463615.1 uncultured Treponema sp. | reverse complement strand
ATACAATAAAATATGTAATTAATCTTGTAATAATATTTAATATTATGGCGGAAAAATAATGATAAATTTAAAAGATTGCGCCTGTTTTGGTGTTGCCGGCAATTTTACAGGGCATCTTGAACAGGCTGGCGAAGCAAGTGATTTTAAGAATGTGAAAACGGCGGAAAAAAATGCTCCGAAAGCGTTGTTTCCTACATACATTCCGAAAGAGAGCAAAAATATTCCCAAGTTTTTGAACATGTTTCCTTTTAATTCTGAAAAGATTGTTTTTCCGAAAAATGAACAGAAGATTCAAATTGAACCGGAATGCGCTGTTGTGTTTGATTCGGAATGGAAGTGCGGAAAAATTGTTTCGCTCCGTCCGCTCTGTTTTGGCGCTTCCAACGATGTTTCAATAAGAAAAGAAGGTGCAAAAAAAATAAGTATTAAAAAAAACTGGGGCGAATGCAGCAAGGGATTTGCACAAAATCGTATTATTGTTGATTCTTTTTCGGAGGGCGGGATCTTAAATCGCTACAGAATTGCAAGTTTTATGGTCCGTGGCGGCAATGTGTTTTCTTATGGAGAAGACAGCGCGGTTCGCGATTACAGTTATATTTATGAAAAACTTACGGAATGGCTTATAGAAAAATTGAATAATCAGAAAGATGAAGGCCCGGCGGAAAATATAAATTCTTATTTGAATGAAGCCGGATGCCCTGCGCAGATTATGGTTTCAATAGGTGCAACCCGCTATACGGATTTTGGAGAACATAATTTTCTTGAGAAAGGCGATAAAGCTGTTGTTGTGCTTTATCCAGAAAATAAGTATTCGCAAAGTCAAATTTTAAATCTTGTAAAAGAAAATAATTTTTCGGATAAAGAAATTTCTGTTCTTGCACAGGAGGTTGTTCTTTAATGCAGAGCGAAAAAAAACAGTTTGCAAACTGGACTGAATATGATGACTGGCTTGTTCAAAATTATGCGGAAAATGCAATTTTTAAAGCAGACGAAGTAGATGGTCATATTGAAATTGAATTCTGTCAAAAAAAAGATTTTCAGGCGGAAATGGCAAAAGCTGACGCCGAAAAAGAGTCTGCACAAACTGTACAGAAGTAATTTTTTTTTCAGGAACATTTAGAAATCCTCAGGAAATTGCAGGAACTTTGATTTTGTTCTGAAAGTTATTTTGCAATCTGGGTTTTGTTGTTGTAAACAAAATTTAACGCTGCCATGGAAATTATTATTACGTAACCAAGCAGACTTAATAAGTCGGGGCGTTGTCCGAATACTATAAAACCTAAGGATGCGGAAAAAATTACCTGGCAAAAATCAAAAATTGAAATTTTGGAAGCCGGAGCGTGATAATATGCGGCCGTTATTGTAAATTGTCCTGCGGCTGCAGAAATTCCTGCCAGCAAAAGATATATTGTTTGCAGAAAGGACATCGGCGTAAAGTGGAAAATCATATAAGGAACTGCCGCAAGGCTTGAAAATGCGCTGAAGAAAAGTATTACAATTTGCCCGGAACATTTTTGCGAGCTTAGTTTTCGCACGCAGGAGTAGGCAAATCCAGCTCCCAAACCGCCGGCAAGCCCTGCAAGCGAAGGCAATGTCTTCGTAAAGTCAAAAGACGGTTTTGCTACCAGCATGGAACCGCCGAATGCCACTAAAATTGCCAGAAAAGGTATAAGTCTGATTTTTTCGCCAAGAAAAAGAAAACAGAAAATTACAGTGTAAAAAGGCGACATTTTGTTCAGGATGCTTGCATCTGCAAGAATTAAATGGTCAACTGCGTAAAAATTTCCGAAAATGCCTAATGTTCCGCCCAGTGCGCGCAGAACAAGAAAAAGCCAGCTTTCTTTTGGAACTTTATACTGTTCAAGACCGTTTTTGCGGATTCCGGCAAGAACAGCAGTCAGCGTTATTAAAAATGCAATTATATTTCTGAAAAAAGTTTTTTGGATAAAAGGAACAGTTCCGCTAAGGCGCACAAACATTGCCATAAAAGCAAAACTTAGCGCCGAAAGCAGAATATAGAAAACTCCTTTTATATAATTTTTGTCAATTTCCATTTTTTTTTTTTGCCGCATTTTTAAGCGCAGGAATTTAGTCGCTTCTTTTTCCGAAAAGTCTTAGCAAAGAAAGGAAAATATTTATAAAGTCAAGATAAAGTTCAAGTGCGCCGATTATTGATGCTTTTTGGAAAACTTCTGAATTTTGCGCATGTTCGCTTACTCTTGCCATCTTTTGCGCATCATAAGCGGAAAGTCCTGTAAAAATCACAACTGTTATAATGGAAAGAATTATATCAAATGTATTTGAGCGCAAGAAAATGTTTATCAAAGAAGCAATTACAATTCCGATTAAAGCCATAAAAAAATATCTTCCGAACGAAAGAATATTCTGTTTTGTAATTGTTCCGTAAATTGCCATTATTGCAAACATAGCCGCACTTGTTGCAAAAATTGAAAAAATAGAATTTCCTGTGTAAACAATAAAAATTGAAGAAAGTGTCATTCCGTTAAGCGCAGAATAAACCAAAAATCCTATTGTTGCGCCTGCAACACTTATTCTTTGAATAGAAGCGGAAAGCCACCATACAAGCACAATTTCTGCAATTGCAAGAACAGGAATTCCGATTCTATAAAAAGTTGCTGCTTGTTCCGGTTGCAAAGATGTAAAATAAATTGCTGTAAAAAACGCAACAACTCCGCTTATAATCAAAGCCAATGTCATCCAGCCGTATGTTCTGGCAAGAAATTTGTTCTGTTCTTTTGCAAAAGAAACTTGTGTTGAATTTGTCATAAATCCTCCATATTGTTATATTAAATATAACAATTTTTTTGTAAAAAGGACACAAAAATATGGCTAATATTCAGAATTATATTGAATGGCGCGGTGATATTTCTTTTATGCAGTCGCCTTTTTCAAGAGTTGATGCTCTGATTCTTTGTCAGATTACCTACCTGAACTTTGACGGACTTTTAAGGAATTCTGATTTCGGCTCGTTTTTAAAACTTTCCGAACTTGCAGAAAATTTTAAGAATTCTGCGGATTTTAAAAAGCGCTCTCATGCAGGAGTTTTGATAAACAGCAAAACCGCTCCGTTTTTTCTTGATATGGCAAAAACAGAGCGGTTTAAAGATGTGATGATAACAGGTTATTGTTCTAAAATTGATTTGTCTGTTGAAGAGCAGTTTGCCGCCGCTTCTTATAAACTTCCGGACGGAACAAATTTTATTTGTTACCGCGGAACGGATGATACGATTGTAGGTTGGAAAGAAGATTTTAATCTTGCCATAGAAGACGAAGTTCCTGCGCAAAAAGATGCGGTTGAATATCTTGAACTTGCAGCGGAAAATTTGGAAGGCGGGCTAAGGCTTGGCGGACATTCCAAAGGCGGAAATCTTGCTGTTTATGCAGCTTCGAAGGCGGAAAACAGGATTTTAAAAAGAATTGTTGCAATTTATAATAACGACGGTCCGGGATTTTCTGAAGAAAAGGTGAATTCCAAGGAATTTTTAAAAATTGAAGAAAAAATAGATTCCTGCTATCCGCAATTTTCTATTGTTGGAATGCTTTTTCATCATATAGGAAAGCGTACTTTCGTTGAAAGCGATGAAATCGGCGTTATGCAGCACGATCCTTTTTCATGGCATATTTTGGGAAAAGATTTTGTTCTTGTTGAAAATAACGATTATGGAAGCAAGTTTTTTCATGAAACTTTTAATGAATGGATCAGCAAGCTGGAACCTAAACAGCGGGAAGTTTTTATTGATTCCGTTTTTAAGATTATTGAATCAACGGAGGCAAAGACGAATTCCGAGCTGGAAGCGAACTTTGCAAAAAATTCTGTTAAGATTTTAAAGGCTATAAATAAACTTGAACCGGAAATGCGCAAAATTTGCAGGAAAACAATTATAGAATTGTTCAAGACCGGACATTCTAATCTTACAAAAGTAGATGCTTTTTTTAAGCAGAAATTTGAAAAAGCCGGCGAAGAAACCAAAATTGTTGTAAAAAAAATAAAATCAAAACTTGCAGAGCATAACTGAAAAGCGGGGGTTGCGGGCGGCGTTTGAGCCCGCAGAATGGGGTAGGGTGAAAACGCCAAGAAACGAAACGATGGGAAAGTTTACTTGCCCGTTGTTGAGTGACGCGGCGGTTGAGCCTAGGGGAAAGTCTTTTCCCCTTTAAATAAAAATAAAATCTTTGACATCTTGCTTAATGTGTTTGATAATAAAAGAAAGTGTTTTTAAGAGGTATTTATTTTGATGGAAAATACGACAATTATTAATGAATCTCCTGTGGGCAGACATTTGGAACAAATTTCAGAATCGACTCCGTCTGAATATCTTATGTTCAACAAGAAAAAAATTGAACTTGTCGCAAAAATTACAATCGGCCGCGAATACGACAATGATGTTGTTGTTGATAATAAACTTGCAAGCCGTCATCATGCTGTAATTCAGAAAATCCGCGATGCTTATTTTATTAAAGATGAAAAAAGTACAAATGGAACTTTTGTAAACGGAAGAAGAATTCCTGAAGATAAATATTTCCGGCTTAACAAGGGTGATAAAATTACAATCGGAACAATGAATCTTGTTATTTCATAGAAAAATCGGTTTAACAGTTGAGTAAAAAATTAAAATCTTTTTTGGAAGATATTTCGTTTTCAAAAAAACTTCCGGAGCATGATTATCTTTTCACATTGGCGGATGCTGCAACTTCCACGCTGGAAACTGAAGTCTGCAATTATCGTCCGGCCGCAAATCTTAATACTCTTGGCGGTCTTGTTGATTTTGTTAATTCCGGAAATGAAAAATTGCCTCTTATTATTGTGCCGGATTTGCACGCGCGCTCTTATTTTGTGCGCAATATTTTAAATTTTACGCTTCCTGAAAATTTTTGTACTTCTGTGGTAAACGGCGAGTCTGAGCGGATTTCTGTTTACCGCGCTTTGGCGGAAGATAAAGTTCGGATTGTTTTTGTTGGAGACCTTCTTCATTCTGAACTGCGCGGAAGACTCAGGTGGCTGCAGGCGCTGGAAGAATTTTCTGCGGGAATTTATGATGGAAAAGCGATGAGCGAAGAAATGACTGAAGGTTTGACGCTTCTTTCTATGGTTATGGAGTTGAAAACTGCTTTTCCTGCGAATGTCCATATTTTGAAAGGGAATCATGAAAATATTATGAATGAGCGTTCTCCTGGAAATTATCCGTTCAGAAAGTTTGCGAATGAAGGCGAAATGGTAAGGGAATTTATGTCCTGCGTTTACGGTGATGATGTTCTTATGGTAATTTCCTGCTTTGAAAAAAGTCTTCCGCTTGTTGCGGCTTTTCCTGACTGCGTAATAAGTCATGCGGAACCTGTGAGGGCGTTTTCCCGCAAAGAAATTATAAACGGTTTGAATTCTGATGAAGTTGTGCTTGGTCTTACCTGGACGGAAAATAATGTTGCGCAGAACGGAAGCGTTGCAAAAATGCTTGAAGAGCTTACAAAAAACTCTGATGCGCTTTATTTTGGAGGGCATCGTCCTATCCAGGGAAATTTTGCCTTGCGGCAAAACGGAAAATATGTTCAAATACATAATCCGGACAGGCAGAATATAATGCTTGTTTATAAAGATAAGCCGATTGATTTGGAAAATGATATTGTTCAGGTTGGCGAATAAAAATCAACAACGGTAAGAATTGTTTTGGAGGAATTATGTCTGACGCTTTTCCAGAGGCAATAGGAAAATATAAAATTGAAGGAATAATCGCAAAGGGTGGTATGGGCGTTGTTTATCGTTCTACACATCCGACTTTAAAGCGTCCTGTTATAATTAAAAAACTTACGGCAAAAAAGAATTCCACAAACATAAAGCGTTTTATTCAGGAAGCAAAGATTCTTGGTGAACTTCAGAATCCGAATATTGTTAATTTTTATGATATTTTTACAGAAGGAAGCGCATATTATATTGTTGAAGAATTTGTAGACGGAATGGCTGTTGATAAAATTCTTCAGAAGCAGATTTCGTTAAGTCCGCAGATTGCGCTTTTAATTATTCAGGATGCCTGTTACGGTCTTAAGTTTGCGCATACAAAAAATATTGTTCACCGCGATATAAAGCCGGGTAATATTCTTATTTCTAAAAGAGCGGAAATAAAAATAACTGATTTTGGAATTGCTTCTGAAAGTTCAGGCGAGGATACTTTGACGCAGAGCGGAGTTGCTCTTGGTACTCCTGCTTACATGCCGCCTGAACAGTTTGAGGACAGTGCAAAGGTTGACTGCCGCGCCGATATTTATGCGCTTGGCGTTATGCTTTACGAAATGGTTACCGGAACTAAGCCTTATCCGACTACGCTTACAATAGAAACTTTGAATACAATAAAAAAAGGCAGATATATTTCGCCAAGAAAAATTGACAAAAATATTCCGCGGTGCGTTTGTCGTCTTATTCACAAAATGTTGCGTCCTAAGGCTAAAAACCGTTATCAGTCAACTTTGCCGATTATAAAAAAGATAAAAAAATATCTTAAGCATTACGATGTTCATTCTATCCGCGTTCAACTTGCAAAGATTGTTCTTTCAAAAAATGTATTGAAGGAAATTGAATATGTTCCAAAAGACAAAAAGCGGAAGCAGATAACGGCTGTTGCTATTGCCTGCATAGTTTTTGCCGCTCTTTGCGTTTACGGCTGGTTTGAAGGCTTTTTTCACTCTACTGTTTTGCGTTCGATTTATACTCCGGTTGCAGTGGAAATGAAAATGCCTGCAACAAGCACTTCCGGCTCTGATTTGCCGGTGCGCGCTTTTTTCTTTGAAAATGACGGAAATGAAATTCCTGAAATTATGAATACGCGGCGCGTTTTGACTCAAGTTTCTGAAAAAAAACATCCGGAAGAAAGAAATTCGCGCAACAGAACTTTTACAACAAAAACTGTTTATCTTCCTCACGGAGATTACAGGATAAAAGTTGTTGCCGGACCTTACGTCTGGTGGAATTCGTTCTCTGTTGAAAAGAAGAAAGTTACGGTTCAGGCTGATTTTTTAAAAGATATGCGCCGAAATATTTCTGTTCATCCTAGCTCATTTGATGCCGAAACCGGAAAAGAAATTACATCTAAGTCTGAATTTTCTGTTCTTTACAATAAAAACTGGATTCCGATAGAGGAAGTTCCGGAAGGAAAACTTGTTTCCGGAAATGTATGGAAATTTAAGGCTGAATGTGAAGGCTACGAACCTGAAATATTTTCTTTGCGCTTGGAATGGCTTCAGGACGTTTTGTTTATTTCTGCAAATCTTTCGCCTGTAAGAAAATAATCTTATTGCCGATTTTGATTTCTCTTCGTATATTTAGAATATGATGGAAAACGAAAATAACAATAACGAAAACAATAGTAATGAGAATAACAGCAATATCGTAAATGAAAATGACGACAGCAAAAAAAATGACTCAAAAAAAGGTCTTGAACAGATTATAGATGAACTTAAAAACAAGGCTGCGGAGCTTTTGAATTCTGATGTGGAAGTTGAAGTTGAAATACAGCCGGATTCAAAAAAAGGCAAATCTGAAAAAACTTCTAAAAAATCCAAAAAGACTTCGCTTGCACCCGCAGATGATTTTTTGCCTAACAAACTTCCGATAATTCCTTTGCAGGGACGTCCGATTTTTCCGGGAATTTTTACACCTTTAATGATAAACAATCCCGGAGACATAAAAGCTGCGGAAGAAGCATACGAAGGTAACGGCTACCTTGGAATTGTTATGCTTAAGAACGATGTTTCTGACGCTCAATTTGAAGATCTTTATAAAGTTGGAACTGTAGCAAAGGTAATAAAAAAAATAAATCTTCCGGACGGCGGAATAAACGTATTTATTTCTACAATAAAACGTTTCCGCATGGTAAAGTGTCTGAATAAAAATTCGCCTATTGTTGCGGCTGTAACTTATCTGGAAGAAGAAGAAAACGACACTTTTGAAGTAAAAGCATTGACCCGCGCTCTTATAAGCGAAATGAAGGAAATTGCAGACAATAATCCTTTGTTTACGGAAGAAATGCGCCTGAATATGGTGAATATTGACAATCCCGGAAAAATTGCCGATTTTACCGCTTCAATTTTAAATGTTGATAAAGAAGATCAGCAGAAAGTTCTTGAAACATTGAATGTCCGCCAGCGTATGGAACAGGTTCTTGTGTTTATAAAAAAAGAGCAGGAACTTTTGCGTGTTCAAAAGAAAATCCAGAACGATATTAATGAAAAAGTTGAAAAAAATCAGCGCGATTATTTTTTAAGAGAAGAATTAAAAGCAATCCAGGATGAGTTGGGAACGGATGCGGAAGGAAATCTTTCTGAATATCAGAAATTCAAGAAAACTATTGATGGTTTTAATTTTTCAGGTGAAATAAAAGAATCTTTGGACGGTGAACTTGAAAAATTCAAAATTTTGGACACTCAGTCACCGGAATATATTGTTTCCAGAAATTATCTTGAACTTGTTTGCCAGCTTCCGTGGAATGAAGAGATTAAACCGGAAACTTACAGCCTTCTTGATGTAAAAAAACTTCTTGATAATGAGCATTATGGCTTGGACGACGTAAAAAAAAGAATTATGGAATATCTTTCTGTGCGTAAATTGAAAAAGGACAGCAAAGGTTCCATTCTGATTTTAGTAGGTCCGCCTGGAGTTGGAAAAACCAGCGTTGGAAAATCCATTGCAAATGCGATGGAAAAACCTTTTTACAGATTCAGTGTAGGCGGAATGAGCGATCCTGCTGAAATAAAAGGACACAGAAGAACTTACATTGGTTCTATGTGCGGAAAAATTATAAGCGGAATAAAACTTACTCATACAAAGGCGCCTGTTTTTATGATAGATGAAATCGATAAAATGGGTTCCAACGGTGTTCATGGCGATCCGGCTGCCGCTCTTCTTGAAGTTTTGGATCCGGAACAGAATGTTTCTTTCCGCGATGATTATCTTGATTTGCCTTTTGATATTTCCAATGTTTTCTTTATTCTTACAGCGAATTCTTTGGATACAATTCCTGAACCGTTGCTTGACCGGGCGGAAATCATTCAGCTTGCCGGTTACATCGACCAGGAAAAACTTGAGATTGCAAAGAAATATTTGATTCCAAAAAATCTGAAAAAGAACGGTTTGAAAAAGAATCAGATAAAATACACAAAAGAAGCTTTGCTTAGAATTGCACAGGAATATGCGCGCGAAGCAGGTGTGCGCAATTTTGAAAAGTGTCTTGATAAAATTCACCGCAAATTGATAACGGAACAGATGCAGAGTGCGGATAAACTTGTTTCCGAAGCGATAAAGGAAGCCAAGAAATCAAAGCGCCCTGCGGAAGAAATTGCGCAGATTACAACAGACAAGTATTACGATACCGAAAAGCAGATTGTAATAGATGCCGGTGATTTGGAAAAATATCTTGGCAAGCCTGTTTTTGACGAAAGTGAAATTAAAAAAGCGAATATTCCGGGTACTGCGATTGGCCTTGCATGGACTAGCATGGGCGGTGATACGTTGCTTATAGAAAGCATCACTTATCCCGGAAAACCAGAATTTGTTATAACCGGGCAAATGGGCGATGTTATGAAAGAATCTGCGCAGATTGCTCTTAACTGGGTAAAACGCTATGTTATTCAAAAGAAAATAAAAAAGGCCGTCTGGTTTGAGCACAATACTATCCATCTGCACATTCCTGAAGGCGCAACTCCAAAAGACGGACCTAGCGCAGGAATTACAATGGCAACTACATTTCTTTCGCTGTTATCAGGAAAAACAATAAAACCTAATCTTGCTATGACGGGTGAACTTTCTTTAACAGGTCAGGTGCTTCCTATTGGCGGATTGCGTGAAAAAACTGTTGCGGCAAAAAGAAACAAAATAAAGACGATTATTATTCCTAAAGCGAACGAACGCGATTTGGAAGAAATTCCGGAAATCGTAAAAGCGGGAATTACTTTTATTCCTGTAACGAGAGTTGATGAAGTGATTGAAAACGCTTTTAAGGCTAAAATAGGAAAGTAATAATCGGTTTTTTTGCGTTTTGCAGATTGTCTTGAATTTTAAGTAAAAAAAATACTGTAGAAAAT
Source organism: uncultured Treponema sp. (assembly GCA_964463615.1). Classification (GTDB taxonomy): domain Bacteria; phylum Spirochaetota; class Spirochaetia; order Treponematales; family Treponemataceae; genus Treponema_D. The sequence goes on along the minus strand of CAYXDA010000029.1, from coordinate 7,164 downwards.
AAAAAAAGGGTTGTCCAAAAAGAATATAACACGGTGGTTCAAGACTTTCGAAACCACCAGATATAGCGGTAAAGTTTTATTGCCTTCGGTTACTTTTGGTGCGTCAGGCTAAATAACCGCTATGTTTTAACTTATTGAACAACCCTTTTAGTGCAGGAAGGCTTAGTTTCCGCCGTTTCTTGTATATGCGGCAAGTCCGCCCTGTTTTAAAATTTTTCTGCTTCGTTCTGCAAGATCATTCTTTGCTTTTATAATTTTTCCGCCCAATTCGATTTCAAAATCGCATCCGGTGTTCAGCGCTTCTTCAATATTTGTAAGTTCAAGAACATCGTCCTGCTTTATTAAATCGTAATCTGCCGGATTTATAAAAGTCATAGGAATAATTCCGTAGTTTATAAGATTTGCTTTGTGAATTCTTGCGAAACTTTTTGTAAGAATTGCTCTTACGCCTAAGTACATCGGGCCAAGTGCCGCATGTTCACGGCTGGAACCCTGTCCGTAGTTTTCACCGCCGACAACAATACAGTTCGCAAAACCGGATTCTTCCGAACGTTTGTAGAAAGTTTCGTCAAGACGGGTAAGAGTAAATTTGCTTATTTCCGGAATGTTGGAACGCAGCGGAAGAACTTTTGCGCCAGCCGGCATAATATCATCTGTAGAAACGTTGTCTCCGGCTTTCAGTCTTACCGGCAAAGAAAGTTTCGGTTCATAGTCACGGCATTTTGGACATGGCTTGATATTCGGTCCGCGAAGAATTTCTATTTTCTGTGCTTCCTCAAGCGGAAGCGGTGGAATAAGCATTCCTCTGTCCTGTGCGGCTTTCAGAATGTCCTGGCTTGAAAGTCTGGAATCTTTTCCGTCAAGCATAGAAACGCGCATTCCGTCAATGTAAACAGGATCTTCATAATCAAGAGTTTCTGCTTCTGTGAATACGCCTGTGATAGCCGCAGCGGCTGCAGTTTCCGGGCTTACCAGATAAACGTTTGCGTCAGCCGTTCCTGAACGCCCCTTAAAGTTTCTGTTAAAAGTTCTGAGGGTTACGCCCTGACTGTTCGGGGCAAAGCCCTGACCGATACAAGGTCCGCACGCACTTTCCAAAATTCTGAATCCAGCTTCAAAAAGTGTTTCAAGAATGCCCGCTTTGGAAGCCATTAAAATTGTTGTTCGGCTTCCTGGTGCAATTCCTGCTTCCACTCCAGGCGCGATGTGCTTTCCTTTTACAATTGCCGCAACAGATTCAAGGTCGTCAAGCGAAGAGTTTGTGCAAGAACCGATTACAACTTGTGTAACAGGCTTTCCTGCAAGTGATTTTATTGTATTGATAACATCCGGATTATGCGGACAGGCTGCAAGAGCAGAGAGTTCGTCAAGATTGATTTCGATTATTTTATCGTATTTTGCGCCTTCATCTGCTTTTTGTTCAGTCCAGTCATTTCCGCGTCCCATTGATTCAAGGAATTTTTTTGTCTTTTCATCAGACGGGAATATTGAGCAGGTTGCTCCGAGTTCTGCGCCCATATTTGTAATTGTTGCGCGCTGTGGCACTGTAAGAGTTTCTACACCGTCACCGAAATATTCGTAAACAGCAAGCGTTCCGCCTTTTACGGTTTCGCGGCGAAGAACTTCAAGAATAATATCTTTTGCTCCGACGCCTTTTCGCAATTTACCGGTAAGTTTTACACCGAAGATTTTTGGCATTGCAAGATGGAAAGCACCACCGCCCATTGCAACGGCAACATCAAGGCCACCGGCTCCAATTGCAATCATTCCGATTCCGCCACCGGTCGGTGTATGTGAATCTGAACCAAGCAAAGTTTTGCCAGGTTTTCCAAAACATTCAAGGTGAACCTGGTGGCAAATTCCGTTTCCTGGACGGCTGAAGTAAAGACCATATTTTGCCGCAATCGACTGAAGGTAGCGGTGGTCATCCATATTTTTAAAATCTGTCTGCAATGTGTTGTGATCAACGTAAGAAACAGAAAGTTCTGTTTTTACTCTGGGAATTCCGATTGTTTCAAACTGAAGATAAGTCATTGTTCCAGTTGCGTCTTGAGTAAGTGTCTGATCGATTTTGATTGCAATATCTGCACCGCGTTCGATTGGTTCTCCTTTTACGAACTTAGTGTCCGGACAAGCATCCGGAATTACGTGAGCCTGAAGAATTTTTTCTGCAAGTGTAAGAGCCATTGATTGTTCTCCTAAAAAATAAAAAGTAAAGCACAAAAAAGTTTACAAGGAAATTTATAATTATTCAATAATCTTAAATATTGTGATATAATAGGAGAACAATAAAATGTGTAGAAAAAATTATGTGTTTGCCATTTTTTTGGCTGTTGTTTTTGAAATTCTGTTTTTTTCCTGTTCTGCGGATTCTTCAATAGATTTAAGTTCCGGTGCGGAAGAAACTTTGCGCCAGGTTGCTGCAAAAAAAGAAGAGGAACTTCTTTGGACAAGAGAACTGGAAAGCGTACGTCTTACAAAAGAGATAAATACTTCTTCTTCTGTTTCGTCAAATATAAAGTTGTCTCCGGAAATTTATAGTGTTTCAAATTCAGATTTTATTCCTCTTTATCCAAGCATAAGCGGCTTTGGAAGTTTGAACACTACCGGAATTTCAACTGAACTTAAGAAATTTTTGGATGAATTTTCAAATTCTGTTGCCAAATGGAAGCTTGAAGCATCTTATATGAAAACTTCTTCTGTTTTTTCGCTTGTGGTTTTTAAATACGATGTTGAAAATAGCTGGAAATCTTTTTTTGGAAAAGATTTTGAAATTTCAGAAGAAGAGCCTCTTTTCAGTTCTTTTTTTTACGGTGAACCTTTTTTTGAGGAGCAATCTATTATTGTTCCCATAAGATTTAAGAGCGAAAGCGGATTTCTTGATATTCATTTGTATATTGATAAATCTGATGAATTTAAAGTTGCGCAAATTTTTATTCAAAATTGGGGAAAGTAGGGTATGGAAGAAAAATCTTTATCAAAAATAGAATGGGAACTGGTGCTTCAATATTTGATTGACGGAAATGTTCCGCTTACAATTTCGCCGTCTGAGCAAGAAAATAAAACGGATGAAATAAAACCGCTTGATTCGGCGGTGGTTCCTGTGGCATTCAAGGCTGAAAAGGTTTCCGTTTTAAAAGAGGGTATAATTCTTTTGGAGGATGAACCGGATTCCTTGAAGAACTATATTGAAAAAAAAGTCAAGGCTGAATTTTATTTTAACAGGGTCGGACTTTATTTTGTTACTGTTTTAAAAAAGGTAAGTTCCGGACTGGCGCTGGTTATTCCGGAAAATATTTACAGAATTCCGGATATTCCTGCAAATAAAAGATATGATTTTACGGCAATGCTTGTTGTTTCTGTATCCAGTGAAGGTGCAACAAAATTTTCTTGCGTTCCCGCAGCTGGTTTTGAACTTTTTTGCCGTCCGGTTTGGAGTTCAATTGAATTGGAACAGCAGGCGCGTGCAAAAAAACTTCTTGAAGAGTATGTAAAGGAAGCGAAAATAAAACATAAATCCGGAAACGGTCTTCAGCTTATAAATATTTGCCGCTATATGGTTCAACCGGAAATTGAAAAAGTGGAAGCAGTTCAAGGGCGGGTAAAACCGTTTGATATTCTTTTTGTAAATCATGAAAGAATTGTGCTTGGATTTGAAAAAAACAAAGCGTTCGAACTTTCTGAAAATTCGGAATATCCTGTTGAAATGAATTTTGTTTTAAAAGAAACTCCTGCCGTAAGCCGCAAAGTTTTTGTTACTTGCAAAGTTTTTAATATCTATAAAAATGAAGACAAAACAAAATTTGCTGCGGATTGTAGTTTTACAATGATTCAGGAAGAAGATTTGCGCTTTTTGTATGAAAAAGCAACCAGCACTCTTTTTCTTGGTTCAGATAATGCCGGTTGATTTTTCATTCTTTAGCTGTAGCATTCAGAAATAGTTAAATATCAATGTCTTCGTCTTCCGGGTCAGATTCTGGTTCGATTTCTGAAAGTTCCTTTTTTGTTTTATTCGCTTTGTTTCCAATCAAAATTGCAATCGGATGAAGATAAGAAACATTTTCACATATGATTTTAATCATAACCATAAGCGGAACTGCAATAATCATTCCTACAAAGCCCCACATCCATCCCCAGAAACTTAAACTTACAAGAATCACAAATGGAGAAAGATCAAGATTGTCGCCTTCTATGCGCGGTTCAATAATGTTTCCTAAAATCATATTTGCTGCGGTCTGTCCCACAAGCACAAAAATAATCGGAAATGGACTTGGATAAAACTGCACAAGGGCAAATAAAGATGTAAGTCCTACTGCAAGAATTGAACCGAATGTCGGAATAAAATTCATTACAAATGCAAAAAATGCCCACATAATTGCGAAATCAAGTTTTACAATTTTTACAATGATGTAGATGACAATGCTTGTTGCAAGCGAAATAAAGAATTTTATTGAAAGATAGTGCACAACTTCCGCAATTGTTTTCTTTATAATTTTTACAATGCGGCCCTGCATTTTGCCTTGAACCATCGCATCAACTTTTTCATGACCGGAATGCATTTCCAAGAGCAGAAAAACAGCGAGCAGCAGGATTATAAAAATATTTTTTGTTACAGAAATAACGTTTCCGGAAAAAGCAAACGCCATGGACTGCACGAATTCCCTTACTTTAAGTTGACTCCAGATGTTTTCAAAGAAAGAAAGATTCTGGTCAAACTGAAGATGAAATGTTTCTGCAAAAACCTGATAGATAGACTGAAATTTTGATTCATATTTTGAAAACTGACCTACCATGGTGGAAAGGCTGGTTCCGATAATTGTAATTATAAGCGAAAGTATCACAAGTATCAGAACAGCCATTATCAGAGTGCCCAAAACCCAAGGCATTTTTATTTTTTCATTCATTCTTTTTACAATCGGGTAAAAAACGCAGGAAAGCAAAATTGAAACTGTAACTGGAAGCGTAAAACTGGAAGAAAGTTTTAAGAACACTCCGAATGCTGCAATCGCAAAAAAAAGAAGAATGTAATAAATGCCTTTTTGATAAGTTGATTTGTGCATAACTATTCCTTGTGTTTCGGTTCTATTTTACTGAAACCGCAGAAAGGAACAAGAACTTCTGGAATCGTAACGGAACCGTCTTCGTTCTGATAGTTTTCCAAGATTGCAAGCATAGCGCGACCTACGGCAATTGCAGTTCCGTTCAAAGTGTGAACATATTTGTTCTTGCCGTCGTCATCCTTGAATTTTATATTCAAGCGGCGTGCCTGATAGTCAGTGCAGTTTGAGGTAGAAGTTACTTCGCCGTATTCACCGCCGTTTCTTCCAGGCATCCATGCTTCCAAATCCCATTTTCTGTATGCAGGCGCACCCAAATCGCCGGAACAAGTATCAACAACATGGAACGGAAGTCCTAGACCTGTGAAAATTTCTTCCTCAATTTCGCGGAGTTTGTGATGAAGTTCATCCGACTGTTCTGGTGTGCAGTAAACGAACATTTCAACTTTATCAAACTGGTGAACGCGGTACAAACCCTTTGAAAATTGACCTGCCGCGCCGGCTTCCCGTCTGAAGCAGTGTGAAAGTCCGCCGTAGAAAAGCGGAAGTTTTGCTTTGTCCAAAATTTCTCCGGAATGATAGCCACCCAGCGTAATTTCTGCTGTTGCAACAAGACATGTTCCTTCATCTTCTATTGAATAAACGTTGGATTCGTTTCCGCGCGGATTAAAACCGATTCCTTTAAGAATTTCTTCTTTAGCGATGTCCGGTGTAATAAAAAGTTCAAAATTATGCTTTCGCAAAATATTAAGCGCATATTGAATCAATGCCTGTTCAAGAAAAACCGCTTCATTTTTAAGATAATAAAACTTGGGACCGGAAACTTTTGTTCCGCGATCAAAATCCAATAAGTCAAGTTCTTCTGCAATCTGAACATGATCTTTAGGTTCAAAATCGAATTTTCTGGGAGTTCCGACTTTTTTTACTTCAAGATTTTCTGTGTCAAGTTTTCCAATCGGAGCTTCAGGATGAATCATATTAGGAATTTGGCGGGCAGCGGCATCCAAATCAATTCCCACTTGAGCAAGTTCCTTTTCTACTGTCGCAATTTCTTCCTTTATCTGCTTTCCGGCTTCAATCAATGCCGCGCGTTTTTCATTGTCAAGCTTCTGTTTCATTTCGCGCGCATTTTCATTTCTCTTCTGCTGAAGTTCCTGCTGCTTTGTAACAAGACTTGTTCGTTTGTCGTAAAGTTCAACAACTTTGTCAGCATCCGCATTCATATTTCTGTTTTTGATGTTTTCTTTTACAGCCTCAAGGTTGTCTTTTATAAATTTGTAATCCAACATTTTATTTCCTCTTTTATATGAAATTGATTTTTTTTCTCTTTTATTTATTGAAGTAAATATGTAACTTTTACTTCAGAAATCACATTTATTTTTCCGTTGGTCTGTACAGAAGATGAAGTTTTTTCTTCCGTAATTTCCATTGCTTCGCTGATTTTACAACCGCTTGCACCTGCAAGTAAAGAAGCTGAATCCTGTGCCTGCTGAATTGCTGCTGAACGCGCTCTTCTAAGAACCGCCGCATAATCTGCAAGTCCATATTCAATTTCTTTAAGACGCATAGATGCTCCGCTCTTACAGTCAATAACAGCAGAAACAAGATTTATGTTTCTTACAGTTACGCGGACATTCCGTCTTGCTTCATATTGATTTGAAGGATTTGTTATTGTGCAGTCGGAAATCAATATGTCGTTTTCGCTTACTCCGACTTTTTTTACAGCTTCGGCAAGTCTGTTTGCAATCGTATCATTGTCCTGAACAATCTGTTTTGCGCTCCAGCCATAGGAAACTACTGTAAAATCAATAGTTGCAATATCAGGATTTGAAGTTATTGTTGCAGAACCATTTACGGTGATAGTTTTTTTTACTGTCGGTTCTCTGTTTATATAGCACGAGGAAAACAGCATAAGCAATGCAACTGAAGAACAAATTAGTTTAATTCCTTTTTTCATGGAATCCTCCAAAAAATTATAACGTCTTAAAAATTTGCAAAAATGTATTTTTTAGACGTTGTAAGTTGTAATCATTTAAACCTATTTACAACATTACATTTTTTAAGTTTTCTATAAAAACTGAAGTTTTTATAGTTTTTTATCTTATAT
>CAYXDA010000028.1:0-17380 GCA_964463615.1 uncultured Treponema sp. | reverse complement strand
TTCAATTTCTGCAGTTCAATATTCCAAAGCGTATTTACATGAATAAACAGCACCCGGCAATTTTCCTTTTTTTCTGATAACAACAAGCGGAATTCCCATGCGTTCAGCAAAAGGTGCCGCAAACAAAAATCCGCGCGATTCAACTCCGGCAACGGCATCAATTTTTTTATCTTTGTAAATTTCAACCATTCTGTCTATGCAAAATTTAAAAGCTTCCGGATTTGTAAAAATTCCGGTCACATCATAAAAAAGAATTCCTGATTTCGGAAAATCAGGAACACGTCGAATAGATTTATCCAGAGTTTCAATATTCATAGTTTCATTTTAGTATTGTTTAACGTGTTTTTCAATATAAAAAACGATTATAAAGCAATCACCCGTAGAATGATTTTTTTTAACTTCTTAAAAATCTGAAACTCTGCGGAAAAATCTTTCATCAACTTTTTAAACAATTCAACATTCTATTTTTCTTACAAAACCATAACAAGAGTTCCTGCGGTAAGAAGGATTATGCCTATCAATGATTTTGCGGAAAAAGATTCATGCAGAAATATAAACGCTAAAATCAAAGTAAGAACCGTGCTCATTTTATCGACCGGAACAACTTTTGTCGCCTCTCCAATCTGAAGAGCCTTGTAATAGCAAAGCCAAGATGCGCCTGTCGCAAGCCCGGAAAGAATTAAAAAAATCCAGTTTTTTTTTCCTATTCCGGAAATTCCTGACTGAGAATTCGTAACAAAAACCACAAGCCAAGCCATCAGAAGAACCACAAAAGTCCGTATTGCAGTTGCAAGATTGGAATTTACACCATCAATTCCAATTTTAGCAAGAATAGAAGTTAACGCAGCAAAAACCGCAGAACCAAGTGCAAACAAAAGCCACATATTTTCAATCCTTTTTTCTAAATTTCATCAATTTCTTTAAGCCAAACATTTACGCTTGCATCGCTCGGCATTCTCCAGTCTCCGCGAGGAGAAAGATTTACCGTTCCAACCTTCGCTCCATCCGGCATACAACTTCGCTTGAACTGCTGGGTAAAAAAGCGCCTGTAAAAATTACGCAGCCACTTTAACTTAAATTCGTGATTATATGGAAGCGAAGAGCAATCCGCCAAAAACAAGATCTTTTTCGGCGAAAAACCAAAACGCAGCAGATAATACAAATAAAAATCATGAAGTTCATATGGACCGACCAAATCTTCTGTTTTCTGTGCAATTTCGCCGTCTTTGCCCGGTGGTAAAAGTTCAGGACTTACAGGTGTCCGCAAAATATCATCCAAAACATCGGAAAGTTCCGAATCTCCGCTGTTTTTTGCACTTTCGGAAAACCATTCAACAAGATAGCGCACAAGCGTTTTAGGAATTGAAGAATTCACACCGTACATGCTCATCTGATCTCCATTATAAGTACACCAACCGAGCGCAAGTTCGCTCAAATCTCCAGTGCCGATTACAATTCCACCAGTTTTGTTTGCAATGTCCATCAAAACCTGAGTTCGTTCGCGCGCCTGCGAATTTTCATACGTTATATCGTGAACGTTTTCATCCTGCCCAATATCTTTAAAATGACAACGGACAGAATCCGCAATAGGAATTTCAAGCAAAGTTGCACCACATTTGTTTGCCAAAATGCAGGCATTTTTATAAGTTCTGTCAGTTGTTCCAAAACAAGGCATTGTAACCGCGCGAATTCCACTTTTTTCAAGTCCGCAAAGTTCAAAGGCCCGTACAGTAACCAAAAAAGCCAAAGTTGAATCCAAGCCGCCGCTAAGACCAATAACAGCAGTTTTAGCGTGAATATGACGAAGACGCTTTGCAAGCCCCTGAGCCTGAAGCGCAACAACTGCGGCACAACGCTCTTTTCTGGCTTCTTTTATGCTTGGAACAAAAGGATGAGGCAAAACAACACGTTTCAGAACATTTTTTCCGCCGGCCTTAAAATCATTTCGTTTTATTTCAATTTGAATTTTTCTATATTTGAAGGAATTATTTTCTTCTTTAAAATTTTCCGTATTTACGGCATATTCCGCACATTGATTGAACGTAGTTGTTTTCCGTCTTTCCTGCAAAAGCCGCTCAACATCAATATCCGCGTAAATTATTCCGTTTTCAAAAAGATTGCTTTCCGCAAGAACAGAACCGTTCTCGCAAATCAAAGAATGTCCGGAAAAAACCAAATCCTGAGATGACTCGTCATGCCCCGCATTTGCATACAAATAAGCAGAAACAGTATGAGCCGACTGCATCTTTACAAGATTTTTGCGATATTCAGCTTTTCCGATAATTTCATTAGACCCGGAAAGATTTGCAATTACGGTTGCACCGGAAAGCGCATGATTTACGGACGGCGGATTTGGAACCCATAAATCTTCGCAAAGTTCGATTCCAAGTGTAAAACCTGAACCTGATGAATCAGAAATCAAAATATCTGTTCCAAACGAAACGGAAGAATTTTTTTCTGAAAGATAAACCGTTTTCGGAATATTTTTTGAAACAGGAGAAAACCAGCGTTTTTCATAAAATTCGCTGTAATTCGGAATAAAAGTTTTTGGAACAAGCGCAAGAATTTTTCCCCTGAACAAAACTGCCGCACAATTATAAAGAGCGGAACCGACCGCAACCGGAACCCCGACTGCAACTACAGCCGGACAAGAAACTGTTTTTTTCGCAATTTTTTCAAGGCTTTCAACCGCTGCAGATTGCAGACTTTTTTGCAAAAACAGATCACCGCAAGTGTAGCCGGTTATGCAAAGTTCCGGAAAGACCACAAGAGAAGCCTTTTCTTCATTCGCAAGCCGAACTGAATCTATTATTTTATCCGCATTAAAATCTGTATCTGCAACGCGCAGTTCGGGCGAAGCGCAAGCAACTCTAAAAAAACCGTAATTATCAGAAATCATAAGAACAGTTTAGCACTTTTGCGCCCGTTTTTCACTATTTATAATTCAAATCCGTAAGAATTTCTGTATGATCTTCAAAAACTGCAACAGTATGCTCTTCATGAGCGGATGGCTTTCTGTCTTCTGTTACAACAGTCCATCCGTCTTTTTCTGTAAAAACATCAGGAACTCCCAAATTTATCATCGGTTCTATTGCCAAAACCATTCCCGGCTGAATTCTTGGATTAGGTCCATGACTTGGGCAATTCGGAATACTGGGATCTTCATGAACATCAAGACCAACTCCGTGTCCGCAGTAATCATAAACAACGCCATAACCATGTTTTTGAGCAATATTATAAACAGCGTTGGAAATATCGCTGATTCGGTTTCCAGCCTTGCAGGCTTCAATTCCCGCTCTTAAACATTCAAGCGTAACATCATCAAGTTTTTTTACTTCGGGCTTTACGTTTCCAACCAGAACTGAATGACATGAATCGCTTATATATCCGTTCAAATCAATTCCTGCATCAATAGAAACAATATCGCCGTCTTTTATAATTCTTTTCTTTGAAGGAATTCCGTGAATTACCTGTTCATTGATACTTATGCACAAAGCACCGGGAAAATCTTCATGATACCAAGCCGGAACACCGCCGTGCTGCTTTATAAATTTTACTGCAATGTCATCAAGTTCCTTTGTAGACATTCCGGGTTTTACCTGAGGGATAATAAAATTGAACATATCCGCCAAAAGATGGCATGATTTTCTAATCCCTTCAATTTCTTCACTGTTCTTCAATCGTATCATAACTATAACCTCGTTCTGCATAGCTTTTTTTGTCTGAAGAAGAAACCCGAAGAGCCTCTTCCTCACAAATCAATGCAGTCTGAAAATCTCCAATTTTTTTATAAATCAAAGACATTTGACGCAGAAAAAAAGCATCGTCCTTTGCGGAAAAACCAAGATCAAGCGCGCGTTCAAAGACATCAAGTGCAAGCTCATCATTCAACACACCAGAAACATTGCGCTTTAAAAGACTTAGCGTAAATTCCATAACTTCCGGAAAAAATAATCTGAAATAAGAATAACTGTATTCCATTCTGATAATCTGTTCCAAAAGAATGATTGCATCGTAAAATTCCTGCCGCAAAGCAAGTTCTTCCGCTAATATATATCCGTAATCCATAAAATCTTCGCGGGTAAACCAGTGCTTCAGGCTAAAATCCGCATGATTCATAGACATACGCTTAAATTCAAAAACAGCCTCATCTTCGCGGTTGTGCATCAAATCAAAAAAGATAAGTTTCGCACGGCTTTCCTCATCAGTTCTGGCAGAAAGCCAAGTGTAATAATCAAAAGACGAAACCGTATTTTTTGTATACGCATTCCTGGTGCACATTGACTGATCAAAAAGAGAACGCTGACGGACATCAGAAAGAATTTCATACGCTTTTACAAGTTCCTGAAATTTTTCAGAATCAGATGTTTGCGTTGCATCGGGATGCAGCATTTTCGCTTTTAAGCGGTAAGCTTTTTTTATTTCTGCCGCTGTAGCATTTTGTCTTATTCCTAAAACTTTATAACAGTCAATCACTTTTTTCTCTATTTTATGCAGCAATCAATTTTAATGAAATCACTCAATTCCGGCAGAACAAACCACCGTCATTCCTATTGCATTAAAATATCTTAAAAAGCGCTTCCAACTGCGGTTTATGAATAACAAGAACCGGACAGTGCGCATAGGTTACAATTTCACTTCGTGCAGTTGCGGCAACAGAACGATGCGGAGCGGTTTCTATTGCTTTAAATTTGTCTTTAGATTCGTGGCCGCCTATCAAAATCATATCAGCAGAAAATTCATCCGCCGCTTTTATAACTTCCGCCCATACAGAACCGCTTCTAAGTTCTGTCTGAATTTCAAGTCCTTTTGATTTTGCAAGGTTCTGCACATATTCCAAATAAGTATTTCCGTCGTGGCGCAAATCCATTTCATAAGAATTTTCCTCTTCAGAAACAAGAAATTTAGAACTTGCAAGAAACTTTAAAGTTGCTGTATCCACAACATAAACGATTTTAAGCGCAAGAGAATACTGCTTTGCCATCATAATACCATACATTGCCGCCTGCATAGAAGAGTCCGAACCATTTATGGCAACAATAATTTTTTTCAATAAGGGATTTTTAGCCATTTTCTGCCTCGCTTAATTCGTTTGCCTTGCGGTCATTGCGACGTTTTAGCGCTTTCAGAACAAAAACATTTTCGCGCTCTTTTTCTTCCAATGCATTTTCAATATATTTGATAGTTTCTTCTGTCTGCGGAATAACCATTTTATCAAGAGAATTTACACGTCTTTGAGTTTTCTTAACTTCCTCCGCAAGCCTCCATACAATTGTACGGATAGACGCCAACTGCGTCAAAAGAGAAATAAGTTTAAAAAACTTGTTTATAACATCATCTGTATTAGCATAAGTTCCAATCATTGTGTAAAAAAGTTGTTTTTTCGGCAGCTGAACATCAATCGTAGAAAAAGTCATTCCGCCAATTACAACTTGCTTCTGCTGCATATCAAAATCGTAATGAACATTATGCGCAATACGGCGAATTTGGTCGGAACCGTCCGCCATAAGCATTCTCCTGAAAGCAGGATACGCAACTTTTATAGCATCGTCAATTTCTTTTTCAAGAAGTTTTACCTTATCAACCATATGCATAAGGCTCTGCACAAGCAATTCGCGCTTCTGTTCCAAAAGGTCATAACCGTTTACAGAAATCGCAAGCTGTTCTTTCATCGCAAGAAGATTTGACTTTGTAGGAGCAATATTAAGTTTCGCCATATTTACGCCGCCTTACACGCTTTATTCCGCTTTTGGAAGATATTTTTCAATAAATTCCGGTTTAATTCTGAACAACTCTTCTTTCGGAAGAACAGAAAGACATTTCCAGCCCAATTCCAAAGTCTGCTCAATTGTTCTGTCTTCATATTCATCTTGAGTTAAAAATTCAAGTTCAAATTTATTTCCAAACTCCAAATATTTTTTATCCAATGCAGAAAGTTCTTCTTCTCCAATAATAGAAGCAAGATTTCTTATTGACTTAACTTTTGAATAAGCCGCAAAAAGCTGAGAAGAAACATTTGCGTGATCTTCGCGCGTCATGTCTTTTCCGATTCCGTCCTTCATCAATCGTGAAAGAGAAGGCAAACCGGCAACCGGCGGATAAATTCCTTTTGAATCCATCTCGCGGTCAAGAACAATCTGACCTTCTGTAATGTAACCTGTCAAGTCAGGAATAGGATGAGAAATATCATCATTCGGCATCGTCAAAATCGGAATCTGAGTAATTGAACCTTCGGAATCCTTTATTTTTCCTGCACGTTCATACAATTCCGCCAAATCCGAATACAAATATCCTGGATAGCCTTTTCGTCCTGGAACCTCACCTCGGGTTGTGGAAATTTCTCGCAAAGCCTCGCAATAATTTGTCATATCAGTAAGAACAACAAGAACATGCATACCTTTGCGGAACGCAAGATATTCCGCCGCCGTAAGAGCACAGCGCGGAGTCATAATACGCTCAATAGAAGGCGCATCCGCAAGAGATTGAAACATTACAACTTTTGAAAGAACACCAGATTCTTCAAAAGTATTTACGAAAAACCGCGCAACGTCATATTTAATTCCCATTCCGGCAAAGACCATTACAAACTGCTCGTCGCTGTTTCTTAATTTTGCCTGGCGGATAATTTGCGCCGCGAGTTTATTGTGAGGAAGTCCGTTTCCGGAAAAAATAGGAAGCTTTTGACCACGAACAAGAGAATTCATTCCATCAATAGCGGAAATTCCTGTCTGAATAAAATCCCGCGGATAAGAACGCGAATAAGGATTTATCGGATTTCCGTTTACATTTATAAATTCAGAAGAAATAATTTCCGGATAACCGTCTATAGGTTCACCAAGTCCATTAAAAACTCGGCCAAGCAAACCTTCACCAACGCGAAGTTCAAGCGGTTTGTCCAAAAATTCAAAAGAAGTTTCGTCCAAATCAATTCCGGTTGTGGAACCGAAAATTTGAACAACAGCCGCCTTTTCGTTCAAATCAATTACACGACCAAGACGTTTTTCTCCGTTCCTGTCGCAAACACTTACAGTTTCATTGTAAAAGATATTTTCAGTTCTTCGGACAACAACAATCGGTCCGTCAACGGAAGTCACACCACGATATTCAACACCTTTCATTGTCTGTTCTCCTATAAAGACGCAGTTTTGCTGTAAACAGACTCAAGTTCTGCAAACTGAGTGTTCATACGACTGCGAATTTCAGAAATTTGTTCCAATTTATCGTTCGGAACAACCATTTTTATCCGGACAATTTCTTCCTCAGATGTCATAGCGTTTATTTTTACAAGCGGACAACCTGATTTTATAAGAGCAAGCGCTCTCTTATAAAAATCCATAATCAGCTGAATTATCATAATCTGCTTTTCAGATGAACAGTACATATCGATATCATCAAAAGCATTCTGCTGCAAAAATCCGTTCTTTATCATTTCCGAAACTTTCAGAACAAGCTGATCCGTAGACGCAAGCGAATCCGGCCCGATAAGACGCACAATCGCCTGAAGTTTATCTTCCCGCTTTAAAAGTTCCAGCGCCTCTGTCCGAACAGTCCACCAAACAGGATTATGCTTTTCCCACCATTCGCGAACTTCGGAAGCATATTCCGAATAAGAATTTATCCAACCGATAGCAGGATAATGCCGAGCATTTGCCAAATCGCGGTCAAGCGCCCAGAAACATCGAATAAAACGTTTTGTATGTTGAGTAACCGGCTCTGAAAAATCGCCGCCAGGAGGCGAAACTGCTCCGATAACAGAAACAGAACCTTCTTCTCCTTCCAAAGAAATTACACGGCCGGCACGCTCATAAAACGAAGCCAAGCGGCTAGGAAGATACGCCGGAAAACCTTCTTCCGCCGGCATTTCTTCCATTCGTCCGGAAAGTTCGCGAAGCGCTTCTGCCCAACGGCTTGTAGAATCCGCCATAATCGCAACATGAAGTCCCATATCGCGGTAATATTCTGCAAGCGTAATTCCTGAATAAAGAGAAACTTCACGCGCGGCAACCGGCATATTTGATGTATTTGCAATAAGAATTGTACGTTCCATGATAGAACGTCCGGTTCTCGGGTCAATAAGTTCCGGAAATTCAGTAAGAACTTCCGTCATTTCATTCCCGCGCTCTCCGCAACCAATATAAACAATCAAATCCGCATCGCACCATTTCGCAATAGCGTGCTGGGTCATTGTCTTTCCTGTTCCAAATCCGCCAGGAATAGCGGCTGTTCCGCCCTTGGAAAGAGGAAAGAACACATCTATAACACGCTGCCCTGTTATAAGAGGTTCAGAAACTTCAAGTTTATCTGCATAAGGGCGCGGTTTGCGGACAGGCCAATACTGAGCAAGTTTTATTTCTTCATCAAATTCTGTTGTAGCAATTATGTCATCAACAGTGTAATCGCCGGAACCTTTATAAGTTTTTAAAATACGACCGCGAACTGTAGGCGGAACCATAATTTTTTGCGTAATAGATTCCGTTTCTTTTACCGTACCCAATACAAATCCAGGTTTTATAGGACTTCCTTCTTTTACATCAGCAGAAGTTTCAAAATGCCATTTTTTTTCAGTATCAAGCGGTTCAGTACGCTCTCCCGGCAGAAGAAATGCGCCGGAATGTTCCGACATCGCTTTCAGCGGACGCTGAATTCCATCATAAATAGTTCCTACAAGACCAGGTCCAAGTCTTAAAGAAAGAGGCCTCTGCTGGCAAACAACTCTTTCACCAATGCGCATTCCGGTATCTTCTTCATAAACTTGAATAGTAGCATTACCTTTATTCTGGCGAATTATTTCACCAATAAGTTTTTTTTCACCTACATCAACAACATCGTAAAGTCCGCAGCCGTCAAGACCTTCAGCAAAAACAATCGGTCCTGAAATGCGGGTTATTTTTCCTTCAATCATAAACCCTTAAAGTCTTCCTCCAAAAAGAGCGCTGCACAGTTCCTCTCTGTATTCATCATGAGCCTTAGAAATAACTTCTGAAAGCGTAAATCTGCAACGAAGCGACTTATCGCAGGCTTCAACAATAATTCCTTTCTTGTGTTTTAATCCGCAGTCATTTTCAACAAGAATTTTATTGAATTCAGTCTTTGAATATGACTCCACATCAAGTTTTTTTTCAAGATTTTTCTGAACAAGTTTTTCATCAAAACCGTAAACACTTACATTTACTTTTTTT
The DNA here is from genome assembly GCA_964463615.1 of uncultured Treponema sp. Classification (GTDB taxonomy): domain Bacteria; phylum Spirochaetota; class Spirochaetia; order Treponematales; family Treponemataceae; genus Treponema_D. The sequence goes on along the minus strand of CAYXDA010000028.1, from coordinate 8,201 downwards.
GATTTTAAAATATCAATTTCTTTTTCAAGCGGTTTTAAGACAAGACCAAGCCGCTGTTCTTCAGTCAGTTTTTCAAGAAATTCATTCGTTGCGTTATTGATTGCCGACTGAATAAAATCAACCAGAAAACGTTCCTTTTCAAGAGGAAGAGCCGCATTCTGCTGTTTTTCGTATGCAGCTTCTTTTTTTTCATTTTTCTTCAAGATTTCTTTTTCTGCGTCTTTTATGCGTTCTTCAACTTCCGCAAGAATCATGTCGGCATCAACATCTGCCTTAGACAGAATCCGCTCCGCTTTTTTCCGCGCATCAGACCGAATCTCTTTGTCCAATATATCTGTAGAACGTAACTCTTCCATGCGTTTTCCTCTTAAAAAGGTTCCGAAAACTTAAATTTTCAGAACTTTTTTTTATACTTGAACCCCAATGGCTTCCCGAATGGCATCCGTAAGCGTTTTTTTGCCCGCAACATGCCCATCAAGTCCAGGAATTTCCACGATAAGTGGAAATTTTCCCGTTTTCTGCCAAGCCAATTCTTCATCTTCGATAGTAGAAGCCGCCTGCTCCGTAATAATAAGAACATCAGGAACTTCTTCGACCGGGGCAGAATTTGCACCGCCCTTACCAGTCGCACGGTTAAATGCCTCAAGAACTTCCTGGCGAGTTTCCGCAACTGTACCGTCCACACCAGTAAGCTTAAAAGCAAGAACCATTTCTCTGTCGCCGATAATATAGAACTTCAATTTTCAAGTCCTTAATTTTTCTAAAAATCCAAGACATTTTAATCAGAAAAACTGAATAAAATATCTTGCAAGATTTTTAAAGAACAATAATCAAAAGTCCTACAAGGAATCCCCAAAGACAAATACCTTCAGCAAGTCCTACGAAAGGAAGCGCTTTTCCGGAAAGTTCCGCATTTTCACTCATTGCACCCATTGCGGCAGAACCAATCTTTGCAACGGCCATTCCACCGGCAATACAAGAAAAACCAACAGCCAAAGCAGCCGAAATATATTTCCACGCAGAAGAAGATGCCGGAACAACCTGTTCAACAGCTGTTTCTGCCGCCGCAGGTTCTGCATCATATGATTGAGCTGAAAGACCAAGAATTGTTCCGCAAAGAAGAATTGCAGAAAGTACAAAAACTTTTTTGTTCATAATAAAACCTCTGTTTTTTCTATTATTTATTTTCATAATGAAACTGAAGCGGTTTAAATTCCGTTCCCGTTTCATTAAAAAATTTACTGAAGAATTCGTAATACTGAAGTCTGATTACCTGAATCGCGACAATCATTCCTTCAAGAACTACAACAATTGCATTACCAACAATAAGAACAAATATTCCGCCCACAGAACCGCACTTTGCACTCATCATTTCCATAATAAAACCAAGAACTGCATGTGCCAGAGCAAACGCACCTACACGCACAAAACTTATTGTGCTTGAAAGATAGTTGGAAACAACTTCTATAAGTTCAACAATACCACCGATTACAAGGGAACCCGCTCCATTTTCAACAACCGGACGTTCGCCATTAAAAAGCCGTTCAAAAGGTTCGCCGAACGCAGACAAGAACAAAGTTACGCCAATAATAATCCAGTCGTAAACAGCCGGTGAATGATGGAAAACTGCAATACTTACAGCAAAAGCAACCACGTACCAATAGAACAAAAGTCCGGCAAGTCCGCTTTTTCCAAAGAAAACATTACCCCACTTTTTACAGAGCGCATTGTTACAAATATTAACAATAACACCTATGGAATTTATTAAAAATCCGAGCGCAATTGTTACACCGAAAATTCCAAATATAACAAAAATAGAATTCGGATCAGAAGAAGGCATGACCTTTAAAATCGGTGCGCGCGGAGTTCCGAAAAGTCCTGTAACAAAAAGAGCAAAAGGACGAAGAACTGTTTCATTACCAAAAAATTCCCCGGTAATAAGCCCCATAACACAGGAAGAACAGCCTACTCCAATAAAAATAGGCGCAAATTTATTCCATCCACCGACTTTTACAACTTTTTTAAGCATCAGAACGCCGACAAGCAAAATTACAAGCCCCTGACCAAAATCGCCGAACATAATCCCAAAGAGAAATGTAAAGAAAAGCGCTACAAAAGGAGTAGGATCTATCGCTCCGTAAAGCGGAGAACCGTAGCTAAAAATCATTCTTTCGAAGGCAGCAACAAATTTTCCGTGCGTAAGCTTTACAGGAACTTTTTCTTCGCCGCTTAAAACAACCGGCACTTCAGACGGAAGATACTCCCGGATAGCAACGCGACCTTCCGAAAGCTCATCAATTTCTTTCATAAAAGTCCGGGCATCAGCTGCCGGAATCCAACCTGTAATTCTGTAAACCATGGAAGTAGATTCCAAACCATTCTGGATATCCTTAACCTGCTCAGAAACACAAAAAACGCCAAGCAACCGCTTTATTTCAGCAGAATGAGTCTGTGCGTAGTTTTTTTTCTCTTCATTTATTTTTGCAACTTCACGCTCCGCTTCAATTTTTTCGCGCTTCATGCTCTCCAAAACTTCTTCCGGAATCCCCTTGAAACTTTCCGGAATTTCCATATTCACAAAACCGGCTTTCTTAAGTTCTGTATCAAGCGCAAAGCGACCTTTTTTTGAAGTTGCGGCAAGAATTTTAGAATTATCATTTCCAAGCGGAATAATAACACCATGCTCGCCCACAGACTCTTTCAGATTATCAAAATTTTCAGCAGGAATTCTGCCTATACGCAACGCTATAAAAGAAAGATGCTCAAGCTGCGAATAAGGAATCTGCAAATTGGAAAAAGATTCCGACTCCCGCAAAGTTTCAGAAATTTTCGTAAGCTTTTCGTTTTTTTCTTCTGCGCGCTTTTCAAATTCATCAGTTGCGGCAATAATTTTATTTGCTTCAGTCCTGTCTGAATCAGTTGCGGCAACAACTTCAAATTCATCATCAGTTAAATCTTCTATTTCAAAAAAAGCGCGGGTTTTCTGAAGGCAATCAAAAAAATGTTTGTCAATATTTGTAAGTTTTTCATCGTCATTCTTTTGCACGGCGCGTTTTTTTGACTGAAACTGAAAATTTCCCTTTTTGCCAAGATACAAAATTACATTCTGAACATCCTGCTTTAACGCCATAAGTTCAATAAGACGCATCTCTGTTGTTCTTGCCATTATCTGCCTCCGTTTTCAATTGAATCAGAAAATCCCGCAACATACATTGCCTCTGATTTATCCGCATTCAGCCGCAACGCTTCAGTTGCCGCTCTTATAGCATTTATTTCCTGCAGTTTTATTCTGAAAAACATAACCAAAGAAGCATAAGTAAGAGGAAAAGCATGCAAAACTTTTTTTGCGCGATGAACCTCGCCGATTCTAAGTTTTTGCTCTATCCACATCGGATCTATTTTCCAAAGCTGCCCCTCTTCATGAGGATTTAAATATGAAGCATAACGCCATTTTTTCCAATCAGCGTAATCATCAGGCGATTTTTTAAGAATTTCCAACGCAGCCTGACACAACGGATCATCTTCTGAAGGCTTATCCGAAATATAAAAAAGATTTTTAATAATCTCTTCGTCAGACATTTCGTAATAAACTTTAAGCCGCAATGCCCACAACATATTCTGAATTTTATATTCTTCCGTAAAATAGTCAATTAAAGGTTTTCTTGAAGAATCCGAAATTTTTGTTACAGATTTCCACAGCGCACGGATTTCCTGCAAGTCAAGTCTATAGTCCATCTGCTGGCGTTCTTCCGGAGTGGGAACATGATCATACCAGGAAAAACTTGATTTTTCAGTTATTTTTTTAAGATTCGGCCATGCGCTGAAATTCAAAAGTTCGTACTGCCTAAGATTTACAACGCGCGGCATCGTTTGCTCTCCAAGACTAAGAGCCGCCGACATTACCTTTATATTCGTAACTTCATAGCGGCCCAAAAGTTCTACAAGAAATTTATCCGGATGCGAATAAAGCTGAAGAAGAGAAACATAATCTGAAATAAACTTATCTACGGCAGTGTTTTCTATTTTATTTGCAAGAAGCTGTTCCGGAATTTGCGGACAAGGAGATTTAAAAAGAATATCCCACAATTCGGTAAGAGATTTCGCATTAAAAAGACGCACAGAATTTTCGCCTACAAAAGCCCTTGAAAGAAGGCCGCAGACTTTCGCATAAATATATGCAGACGCTCCAGAATAATCCATAAAGCGCCTCTAATCTTTCAGAAGTATTTTTTCAAGCAAATCATTAAAGGCAGTTTTATCCTGTTCGGTCTGCTCAACGGAAGTTTTATAATCTTCCAAAGTTTTTTTATGTTCTTCTGTTATGGAATTAATTTTTTCATTATATTTTTTGTCAAGTTCAGCAACAGATTTTTCGAATTTTTCCTTGAACTCGGCATCAGCCTTCGCTCTTACAGAAAAAAGTTTTCTATTAGCCTCTTCCTGGGCTTCCTTAACAAGATCAGATGCTTCCGCTTCTACATTCAAGAGATATGAAATTACATTTGCTTCGTTTTCTGCCACACTCCACCTCAACAAATAATTCACTAAAATTCAAATTCATACTCGCAGATTTTATTACAAACCTCCTGTTCCGACTTTGCATTAAGAACAGATTTGTAAAAACCTGGAATACGAAGAACCCTTGCACAATCTGCAAGCACACGCAAATGGCGGTCTGCATTCCCCTTCTCAAAAATAATCATAACAACAAGATGAACAAGCGATTCCGAATAATTTTTTGAACCGGTTCCTGCAATCTCATAATCAATTCCAGGAATGCTGAGTCCCAGCGAAATCAGCGGGCTTTCGATATTTGAACAGACCGCATGCGGAACTGCAATTCCCTTCATTATACAAGTATTCATCTTTTCTTCCCTTTCAAAAAGAGAATTTAAAATTTCATAACGATCAAGATTTTTGTTTGTGCGGACAAGATTTTCTGTAAGCTCTGCAAAAAGACTGTCTTTATCTGTACTTTCCAGCTGTAAAACAATATTTTCGGGCTTAATCAAATCGCTAAGCATAAAACCTCAACCAAAAATAAAACAGTCTTTGAACATCAACTAAAACTGATTAGTTTGCCTGATACCATTTATCTTCTGCTTCTGAAGCCGCATTTTCAAGAACTTCGCCAGATTCAGGAACAGCAATTTCTTCAGTATTTTCAATTCTTGAAGATGTATCGCTCATATCAGTTGAAACTTTCGGTTTTTTATTTGTAACAGCAAGTGCAAACGCAAGAATAAAGAAAAGCGCAACCAAAAATCCTGTTGCTTTTGTTAAAACGCTTGCAGAATGAGAACCGAACGCAGCCGATCCGCGACCGCCAAGAAGTCCACCCATTCCGCTCTGTCCGTCGTCCTGAACAAGAACAAGACAAATAATCAATATACAGATAATAACAAATAAAACAAGAAGCGCAGTTTGAATAACGTTCATTTTAAAAAAACTCCAACAGTGGTTAAAAAACCAGAATATCTTTTTGTATTATAAAATAGTAATAGAATAAACCGTTTTGGTCAACGCAATTTTTCTCAGCAAAACAAGAATGAAATGTCAGAAAGACAAGACAAACTGCGCACTGCAAGTTTTGTTCAGCGCAAAACCGTAAAAAAAAGCCACCGGGCAAATCAAGAGCATAATTTCCGATTTTTCCGGCGGCCATTAAAAAAAAATTAAATTATAAAACGCAAATCGGAACAAATGTTTCCGCTTTCAAAGAAGCGCCGCCAATCAAACCGCCGTCAATATCCGGCTGAGCAAGCAATTCAGGAGCGTTGGCCGCTTTCATAGAACCGCCGTACTGAATGATTGTTTCATCGGCAACATTCTGGTTGTAAAGTTTTGCAATGTATCCGCGGATAAATTTATGGATTGCTTCCGCATCGGCAGGAGTTGCTGTTTTTCCAGTTCCGATTGCCCAAACAGGCTCATAAGCAATTGTTACGTTCTTCATCTGATCTTCAGTAACGCCTGCCAAATCAGCAGAAAGCTGGAATGCGCAAACCTGTTCAGCTTCGCCAGCCTCGCGATCTGCAAGAAGTTCTCCAACACAAAGAACAACTTCAAGACCGTCGTTCAACGCGCGGCGAACTTTTTTGTTTATAAGTTCATCAGATTCACCGATTTCATGTCTTCTTTCTGAATGTCCAAGAATTACGCTCTGACAGCCGATGTCTTTAAGCATTTCTGTGGAAACTTCTCCGGTATGCGCACCGTTTGCTGTAGCAGCACAATCCTGAGCAGCCAAAATAATATTAGAACCTTTTACAACCTGCGCAACAGCATCAAGATAAACAAAAGGAACTCCAATCATAAATTTGTTTGTTTTGCCTTTCAACTGGCTAACCAAATCTTTTGCCAAAGCAACAGCTTCCGCTTTGTTTGTGTTCATCTTCCAGTTGCCTGCAATGTAATGTGTACGTGCCATTTATAACCTCTTAGGACAATATTAATGAAAATACAATGATTTTACAATTCAATTATACAAGAGGAAGCCAGTTTTTTTTGCTTAAAATGATTTTCCAAGACGCAAAATCATTCCGACAACAGGCTCTTTTATATTTGAAGGGATTTTTTCCAGATTTTCAATCAGCTCTTTATTCTTGTAAAAAAGTCTAAGACATTCATCTTCATTTGAATTTTCAAATTTCTTTTCTATTATATCTATATCAGATTCTGATTTTAATTCTATATCTTTTTTTTCAAGAAGATATTCCAACGGAACATTTAAAACTTTAGAGATTTTCACAGCAGTATCTGCGCGCGGCATACTGTTGCGTTCAATTCCAAGACCAATTCCCTGATAGGCAATATTGGCCCTAAACGCAAGTTCTTTTCTGGAGATTCCTCTATATTCAAGTTCTTTTTCAACCTTTTCCCAAAAACTCATTGACTGCATTTTACTACTACTGTAGTTTTTTTTACTTGAATTTCTACAGATGAAATATTAAACTACATCAGTAGATTTTCGCATATATCTTGTAGGACTTTATGAACGAAGAAAAACAAACTGAAGACGAAGAAATCAGCTTAATTGACTTGCTTGCAGTATTACTGCAAAGAAAATGGCTTATAACCGGAATTACATTGGCAGGCGCAATATTTTCTGTAATCATTTCTATTTTATCGTTGGCCTTACCGGCGGAAAAATCATTTTTACCGAACACTTTTACATCCTCCGCGCAAATGCTTATAAACAACAGCGACAAATCAGCCTCATCACTTTCAAACCTTTCCAGTCTTGCTTCAATTGCAGGCGTTAATCTTGGAGGTTCTGGTGGAATTTCTTACAGTGAACTTGCAAAATACTTGGTTGATTCAAATACAGTCCAAGATTCAATAATAAAAAAATTCAATTTTATAGAAGAATGGAAAGTAGAAAAATCGCCTGTAACAGAGAGCCGTTCCGCGCTTAAGAAAAAGTTAAAAAGCGACTTCAACGAGAATTCTGGAGTTTTTACCGTAAGTTTTACAGATATCAACCCAAAACTTGCACAAGATGTTGTAAATTACGTTGTTGAACTTTTGGAATCAAGATTTAAAGATTTGGGCATAAACAAAAAAGAAGTTCAAAAAACAAACCTGGAAGAAAATATTAACAACACTTACAATCAGATTGTACTGCTGCAAAAACAGATTCAAGATATAGAAAAAACAGTGAACAATGTTTATTCGCCTTACAATACACCATCTATTGTTATGGATGCAGAACTTGTAAAAACGGAACTTGCAGTTCAGGAAGAAGTTTACAAACAATTAAAAATTCAATACGAAACTTTAAAAGTGGAAATGTCCAGCGAACAGCCGGTTTTTCAAATTCTGGAATACGCAGAAATTCCTGACAAAAAATCTGGTCCAAGCCGCGGAAAACTTTGCATAATAATCACTTTTGCAGCATTTTTTATTTCTGTATTCATAGCATTTTTACTGAATGCTGTTTCCAACATAAAAAAAGATTCAGAAGCAATGGCAAAACTCAGAGGGAATACAAATGTGTAAAAAATCATTTTTTTTCTATATAATAATTTCAATATCCGCTAATTTTTTTATTTTTGCGCAGCAGGAAAAATCCCAGTTTTCAACAAATGAAAGAAAACAGCATACAATAAATGAAAACTCCTTGTTTCCAACAAATGAAAAAACGCAAAACCAAGAAAATACTATTTACGGTACAGTTCAGGAAGCAATGTCAAATCCGG
>CAYXDA010000027.1:0-17468 GCA_964463615.1 uncultured Treponema sp. | reverse complement strand
GCGCGAGTGCTGCGAGACCGAGCGTTAGCGGGACCTGGAAAGCCCGCTTGCGAATGACACTTGCGCCCAAATTATCTTAAATATGATGTTTTTGACCTTGCTAAATTTGTGTAAAAATCATTATAATAGAAGAAATAATTAGAAACTTTATTTTTGAGGTTATATTTTATGTTAATGACATCACAGTTAAAAGTTGGAACAGCATTTATGTACGAAGGTAACCCGCTTATCGTTCAGAAAATGCTTGGTCAGCGTTCTGGACGTGCCGGAATGGTTACAAATCTTCGCGTTCAAAATCTTGTTACAAAATCTACAATGGACTTGGGAATTGATGCCGGCGAAAAATTTGACGAAGTTGATTTGGACGCACACACAACAAAACTTTCTTATATTGACGGCGACAACTACGTTTTTATGGATAACGAAACTTACGAACAGTTTGAACTTCCTAAAGAAAATCTTGGCGATTACGCTGGCTATATTACTCCGGAAGATGATTTGGACGTAAAACTTACTTTCTACGAAGGAAAACCGGTTGGTATTGAACTTCCTGTTCAGGTTGTTCGCACAATTACTTACACTGAACCTGGAATTAAGGGTGATACTTCTGGAAAATCATTGAAGCCTGCAACTTTGGACACTGGAATCGAAGTTCGCGTTCCGCTTTTTATTAATGACGGTGAAAAAATTGTAATTGATACACGCGATGGTTCATTTGTTGAACGCGCAAAATAATTAATTCCGCTTTTTTAGCGTTTTATGCCCGGCTTTTTGTCCGGGCATTTTTTATGTTTTCGCTGTTTTTTTGCTGTCTTTTGCTATATTTCAGATGCAATTCGCGGCACCTTTACTGCGCTCGCAATGCGAAATTTGTTTTTTTTCCGGTTATTTGCTACAAGACAAGTTTTCCGCAATCCAAAATCGTACGCAAAGTTCCATCTTCGTACAAAAGCGTAATGGTAGGATTTTTTACAACTCCGTCCAAATGGATTAAACTTGGCGCATCGCTGTCAAAATTTTCTCCGATTGCAAAATGGCAGGTATTGAACGCTTTTTCATCTTCAAGCATATTTCCTGTAATTTGCGCAGCCGGATTCAAACCGATTCCAAGTTCGCCTATATTGCGCGCATTTTTTTTGTAAACCGCACCCATTCCGTTTGGAATTTTACCTTCTTTTTCATATGCAATTGATCGCAGTTCCGCTTCAAGTATTGTTTTTAAAAGTCTGCGCGATTCTGCGCCGCCGGAAATATCTGTTACAAAACCGTCTTGCACTTTGCAGGTAATAGGCGTTTTTAAAAGAGCATCTCCGTCACTGAAAGTCATCGAGCCGTCAAAAACAATTGTTCCCTGGCATCCGGTGTTTTTTTCCGTTCCTACAACCGGACTTATAAAAACTTCACCGCAAGGAATGTTTCCGCCGCTTCCTTTTGCAGAAAAATCGCCGTTGTCAAACAAAAGATTCCGGCCTTTTATCGGAACGGTCAAATTTGTTCCGCCCGCGCTTGTTACAGTTGCGCTTACGGCTCCGGAAAAAAGTTTTTCCAAAGTTTCACATCTTTTTGCAAGTTCGGAATAATCAATATTTACAGTTCTGTTGAACATATCCTGCGTAATTCCCGGCGACCAAACCGCACGCATAGATTTTTTTCCATCCAAAAGATAATCAAAAATGTGGTCAAATTTTCTTCCGTCTTCTGAAAAAAGCGGATTTTGAGTTCTGACCGGGTCTTTTCCGAGCTTTGTTTCCGAAATTGAAAAGCAAACATCCGGATTTGTTTCTATTGCGGCTAAAACTTCCGGTTCTGCATTGTCAAAAGAAGTTTTTGCATTTTGAAAAATCAGAACTGCCGTTGCGCCAACTTCCAGACACGCGGAATACAAATCCTGCGCAATAACTGCTGTTGCAGGATTTGCAATAATCAAAGCCCGTTCGCCTTTTTTAATTTTACAAACGTTTTGAACAACATTTTCACTTGGAGAAATTTCTTTTTTCATAGGAATATTTTACGCAATATTTGAAATTTAGAAAATAGACAATAACTGCAAATTTTGTGGTTCCAACGTTGCTCAACCACCGTGTTTTTTGTGCAAACCCGATACGGGCTGTATATAAGCACAAAAGAGGGCGCCTGCCCCACGTTCGGCACTACGTGCCTCACTACTCACCAAAAGCATTCGCTTTTGGTGATACGGGCTGCATGCGAGCACAAAAGAGGGCGCCTGCCCTACGGCTCAAACCTTCGGTTTTCGCCTACCCCTCTGTACACGGCGCACCGCTTCGCTGCGCCGTATTTTACTCTATTTTCCGAACAGTTGCGAAAAAGTTGCGATTATATCTGCGCCGGCAACAAATGTTCCCACCGAACTCCCGAGCGAAGAAAGGAAAAATATTAAAAGAACGCGCAGGATTTTGTTTTTGTAAAAACCTTTTATGCTTGAAGCATCGTCGGATATATTTTCCAAATCTTTAACCTTAGGTTTGCAAATAAACGCCTGTACAATGCCGGCAACAATTCCGACTCCAATAAAAGGGCACAAAGATGTAATCGGCGCGCTTACAAACGAAATTAAAACTGTAAGCGGATGAGCGGCCGCAATCAGCGATCCAACTGCGGCAAGTCCGCCGTTCCATAAAATCCAGCTGAATGTCATTTCTGAACCGGATTTTCTTCCGCCAAAAACAAATCCCAATGCAATAAGTGCTACAATTAAAACCGGAATTATCCAGGCTGCAATTTTTGCGCCAATTTTTTTTGGGGGAATAGCGTTTATTTCTTCCGTATCAGTGGATTCAGTTCCGGCCGCCATTTTTTCAAGAAAAGAAGCAACACCGTTCAAATGCCCTGCGCCAATAACCGCAACGATATTATTTCCTTGCGCCTTCCAGATGTGCGCAGCCAAATATTTGTCGCGCTCATCAATAAGAACTTCTTTTACAACAGGCAGATATTCCGCAAGTTCTTTCATCATTGAATCCATTTCCGAACCTTTTTTCAGTTCTTCAATTTCTGTTGCGGAAACTTCCTCATTGGTAAAACTGCTTGCAAGCAATGCTGAAAAAAGTTTTATTTTTCCTGCGCCAGAACTTTTTGCCCAGGCTCGCTTTAATGTTATTTGAATCGGGCGGTCAACCATTGCAGTCGGTATGCCAAGCGAGTTCGCCGTGTTCATTGCGGCAAGCATTTCATCGCCGGGTTTTACTCCGACATTTTGTCCCATTCTTTTTTGAAATGAACTTAAAACTAAATTCGCAAGAAGCAAAAATCCTTCTTTTCGTTTAAGAACTTTTACAATATCAAGATTTTTCCAGGAATCCGGCTTTTTTAATGATTCGCAACGTTTTTCATCAAGTTCGACGGCAACGCAATCCGGTCTGTTTTTTTCTATATAATCTGTAACTTCAGTAATGCTTTCCGAAGAAACATGTGCCGTTCCGATAAGTGTAATTTTTCTTCCGTTCAGTTCTAAAACTTTTTCTGTCTGATTCATTTTTGTTCCGTAAAACGGACTGTTCCGCAAGCAGCGGCATGCTGGATTTATTGAACAGTCCGCGATTGTTTTATATTATTGTCCTAAAGAAGCCCATTCTGCAAGTCTGTATTCAAAAAACATTGGCGTTTGCATTTTCATAATCTGATTGTAAAATTCGGCCGCAACTGCATTTGAACCTTTCATTTCGTAATACAAACCAAGATAATACTTCATTTTGCCTTTTTTGTTTTTATCCGTTTCCTTATCTACGTCCTTTATTATGGCGTTTTCCGCATTCATCGGTCCTTGGTCATGATAAAGCCGAATCATTTTGTATTCAAGAGAATTTCTGTCCAGCGATTTCATAAATTTCTGCGCAAGTTGTTTCATTTCAAAAGTTTTGTTCTGCTTTATGTAAGTCGCCAAAATCATCAGTTTGTAAGCAAAAGAATCGCTGATTTCATTCGCTTTTGTAAAATATTTTCGCGCTTCTTCCCAATTTTTCAAATGAAATTCCAAAATTCCGATTTCTTCGTAAGCAAAATAATATTTCGGATTTGTTTTGATTACCATTTTATAATCGGAAAGCGCCTCTTCGATTTTGTTCTGCTCATCGTAAAGTCCGGCTCTGTACGCATAAGCCAAAAAATATTCCGGCTCCAGCGAAATTGCTTTTGTCCAAGCGTTTTCCGCTTCGTCGTAACGTCCAATATTTCTAAAATAATTTCCCAAATCAATATAATAATCAGAATTATCCGGATTGATTTTTATTGCTTTTTGAACATTTTCTATTGCTTCGCGGTAATTTTCGTCTTCCGCGCTAAGTTTTCCTAAATACTGAAAAGCAATGTCGCTGTTGGGATTGTAAGAAACAAGCGAATTGAATGCATTTTTCGATTCTTTTAAATCGCCAAGATAATAACTCATTTGTCCGTAACCAAAAAGTCCATCTTCATTGTCTTTTTCTTTTAAAATGACTTTTTTATAGTAATTTCCGGCAAGTTTGTATTTCTTTTTTAATGCCCAGCGGTTTCCTAAAATTAAATTTGCCGTAACGTTCGTAGGATCCGCTTTTAAAAGCGCATCTGTTGCTGCCTGAATATCCGCGGATTTTCCGGAAGCATTTGCTATTTCTGCATCAACTTCCAAAACTTCAATTGAATTGTTTCCGGAAGCCTTTAATTCTTTTGTAATCGCCTTTGCTTCGTCAAGTCTGTTTACAGAAAGCAAAAGAGAAGCGTAAAGTATTTTCAAGTCCGAATCATTCTGCAAATTGGATGGAATATTTTCGTAAAGCGAAATTGCTCCGTTTATATCTCCTTGAACAAGACGCTTTTGCAGTTCCGCCGCAAAATTAATTGATTCTGCGCTCGCAGACCATAATCCGATATTCATTGAAAGCAAAATTGCAACCGAAACAACAAATACTTTAACTTTCATCAAATTCTCCCATACTTGAAAATCCTTAAGTCTTTAATTAAACTTAATAAAATGTTTGCACAATTTCTAAGAAAATCTTTTTCTCTTTTAATCGTTTATGCCGTTTTGATTATCGGCGTTTTTATTCTTCAGTTTAAGAATGATTCTATCATATCAGAAAAATTAGGAAGCCTCCACGTTACACTTTACGTATCTGCAAAAGAAGATAATAATATTTCTTTAAAAAATCGCTTTGCACTAAAATTTAACGGATTGAATTTTGTAGGAACGGAAGAATCTCCGGCCCGCGCAGTTCTGAACGGAAAAGAAAGACCGCTTGTTTTGCAAAGTTGGAAAAAACTTTCGCCGCTTTCGTGCGAACTTGATTTTTCGGATAATATTTCTGTAAGATTTTCTGTCAGCGATGACACTCCCAGAGCGCATTTTGCCATGGAAAGTTCTTTTCCGGAAAATGTTTCCAGAATTGTGATTCCTTACAGTTTTGCCGTTGGAACTTCTGTCGAATCAGAAACACCGTCGCAAATTCAAGTTGCAACAAAAAAGAATACTTGGGAACTTAACGCTTCTAAAATTGAAAAAAATACGATTGCGCTTTCAAGACGCGAACCGGCAGCGTCTTACGCTTTTTACGACAAAACGCGCTCATTCTCTTTTGAAGACGCAATTGCGCTGGACGTAGCTTCTGAAACAAATTATCTTAACAGCTTGGAAAACTTAAAATCAAACCTTATAAATGCTTTTGCGCAAGTTCCAGCGGAATCAACCGCAATCGCAGAACAAGAGGCGGTTTCTTACGTTGCTGCAATGGCGGAAAAAGGCCGCTACAACGAAGCGCTTGACGCTGTTCCGCAAAACTTTAAAAGAAGCGCACTACGAACATTTCTTTCCGCTCCCTATTTTGACACTCTTGCAAGAGTTAACGAACCTTTGCAGGCGCAACTGAACAATTACGGCGAAATGATTTCGCGCGCTTCAGAATCTTCCGGTTACGACATTTTTGGAGTGCGATTTATTTCCGATTATATGTGTATACATCCTGGCTCATCTTCAATAAGAAATTTGCTTGCAAAAACTGCCGCCGCTGATTTTACGGATAATTCTGTTCAGCAAGTAACCGCAATTCTTTCTGTTTACAACGAACTTGCAGAAAAAAATCCGGAACTTTCAAATTTGCTTGCGGGCGCCGCACCAAAATGCGTTGAAAAAATTCTTTCTTCTTGCGCAGTAGATGAAAATACAATAACAATTGCCGAAAAAGGAACTTTCCTTTCTGTAATTCAAGCCGTTCAAACCGGAGATGCGCTTTTACGTTATGGAAAAATTACAAATAATTCTTCTTATTCTGCAGGCGGAAGATTTATTATTAATTCATATTTAAAAAACAGTTCTTCTTTTGATCTTAGAACTCTTGGAGAACTTTATCCGATTGTAGTACATGACAACAGTTTTTATCCTCATTTTGAAATTCTTGCATTTGATGACGGAAGGGCAATTTGGGCTTGGACTTGTGCAAAAAATATTTCTTACGCAAACGACAATATGGGTACAATTACACTTAATATCGACTTTCCGCTTTCGTATACTCATTACGTAATTTTTAACGGAATAAACAAATTTCAATCAATTTATATTTACGATATGGCGTTCCGCACTGACTACAGATTTGAAACTTACAATTCTTCCGGTTACGTTTATCAAAGCGATACAAAATCGTTGCTCTTAAAATCCAGACATAAGAGCCAAATTGAAACTATACGGCTTGTTTATCCGCAGGCTGAACAATAGCGAAAATCAGTTTGAATATAATTCTGCGTAATTTTCCATAATTTCATCAAGTTCGGCATCGCTGTCGGCGCAAATCGCACACGCAAAATACAGTGCAATAGCGGATTCCGTTGTAAGACAACCCATCGGAACCGCTCCTTCGCGCCAAATTCCGTGTGCAGTTACAAATTGCGAAAAATCCAGCTGAATTTTTTGCTGAGAAGTGCAGTAAAAGCGCATTCCTCTTTTGTTTCCTTCCAACAAAAACGGCTTTAAGGAATAATCGCTGTCATTCATATTTCCGGAACCAATTCCATACATTTCTATAAAAACGGAATGAACCGGCGAATATTTAAGCATCGTATTGTACAAATCAGTTCTGAATCCCGGATAAAGTCTGCACATAAACATTTTTCTGCTTGCTTCTGAAAGGATTCTTGAAACAACATCTTTGTCCAAATCGGTAATCCCGCTGAACAAAGTTGCAACCGGACCGCTTTCCGTAAACTTCTGTTTGGTAAGATTCCAGTTGGAAAAACTTCCGGGCTTATCAAAATGCAAGTTCAGGGGAGAAAGAATTTTTCCGCCAAAAACAACGTAAACGCCTTTTTTTTCTTTTGAAGCAGTTTCTATTGCAAGACGCAAATTTTCTTCAGCCTCCGTGCTTTCCAGCGGCAAAGTGGAAGACGCTGTAATAACAACCGGAACGTCCGAATCTGAAAAAAGCCAATATAAAAGCGCAGAAGTGTAATTCAACGTGTAGGTTCCATGCGTAACAATAATTCCGCTTGCAGTTCCGGCATTGATTCGCGCTGTAATTTCCGCAATAAGTTCCGACCAGTCTTTTGGTTCAAGTTCTTCGCTTAGATATTGTCCGGCGGAAATAACCTGAAGTGGAGTTTCCATTGCGATTTGTTCCGCAATGTTTTTAAGAACGGAAGAATCTCCGGCAGAAACAGTTCCATCCTGATGGCGAACCGCCGAAATTGCTCCCCCAGTCGTAATCATATAAATTACGCTTATATTCAATTCTTCTTTTATGAGCGTTTTTACAACTTGCGGAACTGCGCGGCCTTCTGTTTCTTTCATTACAAGGCCCGTAAGAAATTCCAGCGGCGACATCTGCCCGCTTTGAAGAATTCTGCATTGTTCGGGATTTTCTTTTATAACTTTTTTTACAAACGGCAAAAGGTCTTTTTCATTTGCAAGTTCCGTAATGTTAAGTGATTTCATCAACCGCTCCGGAGAATGGCCGTTTTCAAAAGTTGAGCGCAAAAGTTGTTTTGCCGTAAAACTATGGATTTCGTTTGTATCCAGTTTTTTTATAATCCAGGCAAAATGTTCCGGCGTTACTTTTGACTTTGAAATCGAAATATTTTCTTTGTTCAAAAGGCGCGCAAGTTCGCTTGCTATCCAATGCGCTGCATTAACCGGATTTGCGCCAAAAGAGCAGACTTTTTCAAAAAAATCGGCTTTTTCTTTTGTATCGCACAAAAATTCGGAACGGAGCCGCGAAATTCCGTACTGTTTTTTAAGTCTCTGCCGGCGCGCTTCCGGAAGTTCAATTTTTATTTCTGCGGAAAGTTTTTTTTCTTCATTTTCTAAATTTATTGTTTGCGGCGGAGTTAAATTTTCAAAGCGTTTTCTGTTTATTGTGCGGACTTTGTAAAATTCAGTGCAAGATTTTGCTTCGTTCCAGATGCGGCTTTCGCTGCGGACTTTTTCGCCGGCGGAAAGCATATTTTCCTGGCGGATAAGTTCCTGGTTTACGGCTTTTCTGGCAAAATTAAAAGAATTCAAATTCCGCAATTTTACATAATAATCAGGAAGCGAAGGATACTTTGAAAGGGCAACATAAGCATTGCAGCGGATATAACTGTCTTTCAATTCAGTGTTTTCAATGTTCAAGTATTGGGTAAGCCGTCTAAGTTCTTCCAAAAAAATATGGACTTCTTCGCCAAGTTCAAATGAAGAGGCAGTTTTTATTCGGATGCTCGGATTTCCTGCGCAGGAATAATCCATTTTTGTAATTCCGTTTGTATGGGCAAGTCTTCCTAAATCTTCTTCAATTCTTACTTCTTTTATTTTGACAGTTTTTTTGTGGCTGTGAAACAAAAGATTCATTGTTCCGTTTTCTGCAATTTTTACAGAATATCCGTTTATAGTCTTACCGTTGTCTACAGCAGGAATTTGCGGAATGATTTTTTCCACATCGGAAATAGTTAAAATTTGACATCCCAATGCTTTTGCCAAAGTATAAACATTTTGCAAAACATTCGGTTCAATTGATATTTTACGGGTTGAATCGTTTGTTATGAATACAGAATTTACCGGTGAAAGTTGAATTCGTGTTTCAACATATACAAAAGATTGATACACAGCGAAAAACTCCTAAAATATTTGAAAATTATACCGTTTTAATAAATTTTGTGATATACTAAAACCAAATGAATAAACATGATTTTCCGAAAATCCATTTTTATGATCAGGATTTCGTAGACATTTACAACAAAACTTGGACGATGCTTTCAGATTGTTGGATTAATCCAAAATCTGGAGAAAAGTCTTCAGACGGCTATTTTATTTATCCAAATGGTGAAAAACTGGTGGTTGACCAGCTGGAATCAATATTTTCATCATTTTTTCTTGTATATTCTAACCGCAATTACGATGCAAACAAGAATATTGACTATTTTTATGCACATCAGGAAGAAGACGGGGCAATCCGCTGGCGTTATGATGTAAAAACAAACCAGTCAATGATTGACGATTCGAATCCGCTTGGAATTGGGCTTCCTTTGTTTGCTTGGGCAGAATTCAATCTTTATCATAAATCTGCAAATAAAAAAAGAATAAAAGAAGTTATGCCTATTTTGCAAAAATACATGACTTGGATTGATGCGAATTTTAAACAGGAAAACGGACTTTATGCAGTTCCTGCAGAAGCAAGCACAATGTTTAACGCTCCGCGCGAAAATGTTTATTATCCAATTGATTTTAATGCGGCTGTTGCAATTAACTGCAATTATATGTCTGCTTTAGGCGACATTTTAAATGATAAAGATTTAAGTTTTCAGTACAGAAGAAATTATTTTTCTATTAAAACGCGCATAAATTCAATGATGTGGGATGCTTCCGCTAATTTTTATATGGATTTGGACAAAGACGGAAACAAGCTTTCAGAAAAAACAATTGCAGGCTTTTGGCCGCTTTTGGCAGAAATCCCCAGCGCAGACAAATCAGATGCGTTGGTTGCGCATTTAAGCAATCCGGAAACATTCGGACTGGAACATCCGTTCCCGTCGCTTTCTGCGGATAGTCCTAATTTTAAGGAATCTGGCCAAGGTTACAGAGGCAGCGTTTTTCCTATGTTCAACTTTATGGTCATAAAAGGTTTGGAACGCTATCAGCGCTATGAGCTTGCCCGCGAATGTTCTATCCGCCATTTATATTATGTTTTGGACGGACTTATGCCGGCAGACGAAAATCAGAAAGGTGATTTTTATGAAGCGTACAAGCCGTTAAGTTCACAAAAAGCCGAACTGGAAAATTCAACGTTCTTTCCGCGCAATCATTATCTTATTGGAGTAGGACTTTCTACAATTGCACTTATGATAGAAAACGTAATCGGTCTTGCTATAAGTTTGCCAAGAAAAACTGTAGATTGGATTATTCCTAACCTGGAAATCATGGGAATTGAAAATCTTTCGCTAAAACGAAATCTTATTACAATTCTTAGCAATAAGAGTTCGCGCGGTTGGGAAATTCAAATGGAAAGCGAAAAACTTTATTACTTTACAATAAATATTCTTGATCAAAAGAAAAAAACATTACCTATTCCTTCTGGCAAATGTTCTATGCTCATAGATAAATTGTAAAGTTTTAAATATTGTGTTCATTTATCGTGTAGGAGGCGAATATGGCAACACCAGAAGCAGTTATAGAAATCGGCTCTACAGGTGTTCGCCTGCTTGTTGCCGAATTCACACAAGACAGAAAGCGCAATATTCTTGACCGTTCGGAAATGCCGGTTGCCTTGGGACGTGATGTCTTTACAACCGGTTCAATCTCCAGAGAAACGCAAACGCAAATTCTTCATATTTTAAAACGCTTTAAAGAACAGCTTTCTGCCTGGTTAATTCAACCTTCTGAAACCGCTTTGATTGCGACCGCCGCTTTTCGGGAAGCTAAAAACAAAGATCCTGTAATGGATAAAATTCTTTCTTCAACAGGATTTCGCGTAAACGTAATAGACGGAATTGAAGAAAACCGTCTTATGTATCTTGCCGTAACGGAATGTTTAAAAGAAGAAGCGGCAAAAGTCCGCGCGGAAAATTCAATGATTCTTGAAGTCGGCGGAAGTTCAACTGAAATAATGCTTTTGAAAAAAGGCAAAATTGCAGGCGCGCACAGTCTTAGACTTGGAACTACAAGACTTGAATTAAAAACAAGAAATCAGACGTCCGCTTCTTTTGACGATATGCAGCGCTACATAGAAGAATATGCACTTAATGCAAAAAGTCTTTTGGAAAGCGAACTGAATCTTTCTGAAGTAAAGCAATTTCTTGCAGTCGGCTCTGATGCTACGATTGCGGCAATTAACGCAGGAAAACCTATTTCAACATTCTTGTGGTCAATAACGAGGGAAGATTTTGATAATTTTGTAAATGAAATTCAGGGTTATTCTATAGACGAATGTGTTGCCCGATTTAAAATTTCCTACAACGAGGCTCAAACGCTCTGTGTAAGCCTTATGATTTATAAAATGTTCGTGCACCACACAAAATGTTCAAATATTATTGTGCCGGAAACAAATATTCGTGAAGGATTGATTTTAAGCCGAATAGACACTGCGGGTGATGAACTTCAGGAAGAATTCCACCAGCAGATTACGGCTTCCGCTGTTTTTCTTTTGCGCAAATACCACGGCGATGAAGGCCATGCGGAGCGAGTGCGAAAAAATGCGCTGAAAATTTATAAGTGCCTAGAAAAAGAAATTTCTTTGGAGGACCGTTCGGTAATTCTTTTGGAAGTCGCTTCCATTTTGCACGACATCGGAATTTTCATCAGAATGGATGACCACAATTTGCATAGCGAATATATAATCAGACATTCAGAAATTTTTGGTCTTACACGAACAGAAAATCTTATTATAAGTTTGATTGCGCGGTATCACCGTGGAAAACAAATGCCGCAGGATAACGAACAATTTCCGGTTTTTGCGCGCGGTGACAGAATGAAAATTTTAAAATTAACAGCAATTTTACGAATTGCTGATGCATTGGACAGAAGTCACGGTTATTCTTTAAAGGATATTTCTGTTCAGCTTAAAAATGAATCTTTGATTATAAAAGCAATAGGAAGCCAAAATCTTTCATTGGAACGAATTGCTTTAACAGAAAAAGGCGATTTATTTGAATCTGTTTTTGGCTACAAAGTTGTTTTGCTGTAAAAAATAGAAAGGAGGAAGTATTTTATGGAACCAAGATTTTTCAATCGGGAACTTTCATGGCTGGAATTTAACGGAAGAGTTCTTCATCAGGCTTTAAGAAAAGAACTTCCGCTACTGGAAAGGCTTCAGTTTCTTTCTATTGTTTCCAGCAATTTTGATGAATTTTTTATGGTTCGCGTTGCAAGCGTAAAACGCCAATTTTTTTCAAATGCGGAGTCAGTTGATATTTCCGGACTTACGCCGGAACTTGTTCTGCATCAAATTTCTGCAAGAGCACATCAGATTGTTCGCGAACAGCACAACTGCTTAAAAAATGACATTCTTCCGGGACTTTCAAAAAAACATATAACTTACGTTAAGCCGGAAAATTTTTCCGCATCGCAAGCTGAATATGCGCTTAATTTTTTCAGAAATGATGTTTACCCGCTTTTAACTCCGCTAAGAACTGATGAAGAAGTTTTTCCGCACATTGGAAATCTTGCAAAATATGCGGCGTTTTTGCTGAAACCTATTTCCGGAATCCGCAAATCAGATGAAAATTTTAAAGGTGCGGAAGATTTGCCGCGCATTGCATTGGTTCAGATTCCGGCAAGCATAAAGCAAATAGTTTGGCTTCCAAGCGAAAGCCGAGAAAAACAATTTGCGCTTGCAGAAGAAATTATTACGCAGTATGGAACTCACTTGTTTCCCGGATTCAATGTCGAAGAAACTCTTATTTTCAAAGTTGCCCGCGATGCAGATTTTGCCGTTGATGAAGATTCCGGAAGAAATTTTATTCACGAAATGGAAAAAGTTCTTGTGAAAAGACAATCTTCTTTTCCTGTTGAAATTACATGCAACAATACCAGCAAAACAATTTTAAAGTTTCTTGCAGAAAAACTTGAATTGAAAGATGACGATATTTATTGTGTTGAAGATATCATCGATCCGAATGTTCTTGGTGATTTACGGAATATTGACGGCGCAAAAGAATTGTGTTTTCCGGAATGGCAGAATTTTTATCCTTCCGAACTTCCACAAGATGATTTTTATTGGGATATTATAAAACAACACGACATTTTGCTTCATGTTCCTTATGAATCTTATGATCCGGTTGTAAAATTTATTTCCGATGCGGCAGATGATCCTGCGGTCCAGGCAATAAAAATGACATTGTACCGGACTGGAAAAAATTCTCCGATTATCAGCGCATTGGAACGGGCGGCACAAAAAGGAAAGCAAGTTGTTGTCCTTGTTGAATTGAAAGCACGTTTTGATGAAGAACGGAACATTGGCTGGGCAAAAGAACTTGAAAATGCGGGCGTAACTGTAATTTACGGTCTTGTAAACCTTAAAGTTCATGCAAAAATTATTATGGTTATGCGCCGTGAAAACGATACGATCCGTCGCTATGCGCATCTTGCCACAGGAAATTACAATCCTAAGACAGCAAAGATTTATTCAGACTTATCGCTTTTTACCGCAAATTATGACATTGTAAATGACGCAACCTTATTTTTTAATTTGGTAACCGGATATTCAACTTTGCAAAGTATGAATGAACTTTCAATGGCTCCGGTAACTTTAAAATCAAAGTTGCTTAATATGATTCAGCGAGAAATAGACAGAAGCGATTCCGATCATCCGGGTTTAATAATGGCAAAGATGAACAGCCTTACGCATGAAGAAATTATAGAAGCGTTGTATAAAGCAAGTCAGGCCGGAGTAAAAATAATGCTGAATGTCCGTGGAATCTGCACTTTGGTTCCCGGAGTAAAAGGGCTTAGCGAAAATATTAAAGTTGTTTCAATTGTTGACCGCTATCTTGAACATTCGCGAATTTTTTATTTTCAAAATGGCGGGGATTCTGAAATTTATCTTTCCAGCGCGGATTGGATGCCGCGAAATCTTGACCGAAGAATTGAACTTATGTTCCCGGTTTTAGATCGTGCGGTTTTTAAAGAAGTAAAAAATATTCTTCAAGTTTACTTTGAAGATAACGTAAATTCATTAATGCTTACAGAAAGCGGTCTGTGGAAAGAAATTTCCTGCGGCAAGAATGATTCAAAAAAACGCGCACAGGAAATTCTTTACAAAAAATACAAGCGAAGAAATGATGCCGCCTTGAAAAAGCCGAAAATTGAATTTGAAGTAAGAAGAAAGGACTAGCCTATGATTACCGTTGAAACAAAGGTAAAAATTCCGTTTCTTTGGGGAAAGTCAATATTCAAAAAATCAAAATGGAACCAAGTCAATCTGATTGTTGGTCCGAATGGTTCAGGAAAAACTCTGCTTGCAGAGCAAATTGCGTCTCAATTTAAAAATAAAGGATACAAAGTTGAATTTTTGCATTCTGAACGTTCAAATCAGGATGAACTTTTGGAAAACTTAAAAACAAATCCGGAACTTCGCAACAAAATAGAAAGCGTAATTTCCAGAATGTTCGGAAAAACTATAAAATTCAAAAAAAATCAAGACGGAAATGTAATTCCTGTTGTAGTGAACAAAGCCTGGAATATTGAATATGGACTGAAAGATGGAGAATGTCACGGACTTAAAGAAATTTTAACTTTGCTTGTTGCTCTGTACGGATTAAAATCTTCTGTTTTAATCGTGGATGAACCGGAACTTCACTTGCATCCGCAATTCCAGCTGTTTTTTATGAACGAAATACGAAAAACAGCGCAGAACGATCATTCAAGAATATTTTTTTTAATAACACATTCACCGTATTTTATAGATTTGCGCTTTGCAAAAGATATTATTGGCGTTGTGGTTTGCCACGTAAATCGGGTTCCAACACACATAGACGTGCTGAACGAAAATGCAGAAGCCCTTTTGCGCCGTTTTTTGCCAAGATTCAACACATATCACAAACAGTTTTTCTTTAGCGATAATCAGATTTTTGTAGAAGGCTACACGGACCAGCAAATGTTCACAATTCTTCTGAACTGCATGGAAACGCTGCCGGGAGTAGTAGGAACCAGCGTTATTGATGTTGGCGGAAAAGACGAACTTGGCGTTTTTTTTACGGTTTGTTCGCTTTTGGGAACAGACGGACGCATTATTACAGATATGGATTCTCTTTTTGCGGGAAAACTTCGCGATGTAGTCTGCGCAGATTCGCGACCTGCTCATTGGCTTGAAAAACAATATGAAAAGCAACTTCCGCTGTATAGGCTTTTATTTTCAAAAAAAGAAATTTCAAAAAAAATTACGCTTGAAAAACTTATTTACCGGCTTGAAAATTATTTAATTGAAATCGGAAAATCTGTTGTTCAGTTCAATTTTTCAATCAGCCCAGAAATTGACATTTTTATAGAAAAAGTGCGCGCATTGTATGAAAAATATGAAAAACCGGAAAGTCTTGATACATTCAAAACTGTTGTTTTAATGGGAATAATCATTTTGAACAACAAATTGAAAAATATTTTGCCGATTCCGCTTGCAAGAACTGTTCCGATTATTATCAATTTAACAAATTTGATTCTTGCTGCGTTTGAATCTGCAAGAGTTTATGTGCTTCCGCGCGGTTGCATTGAACACTTTTACGTTCATTCAAAAGTTGAATATATGCCAGTTTCCGGAAAAGACAAACTTTTTCACACAGAATTCGAGGCAATGGTAAAAGATTCTTCTAAAACACTAAAAGAGAATTATCCCAAATTAATTTCAATTTTAAAAAAAGCCTGTGCAGGAAATTAAAAAATTGAAAATAACTAAAAAATCATTTGAAACAAAATTGAATGACGGACAAGAAGATTATGCAAATAAAAATTTCTGATTCTACAAAAAAAAGAATGATTCTTCTTTTAAATCTTCTTGAAAATTGGGAAAAATCACATATTACTTCAAAAGAAATTGCAAATCTTTTAAATGTAAAAGATTCTTTGATTCGCCATGACTTTGTCGCACTGAATCTGCCGCCGTTACACCGCGGTTTTAAAAACGGTTACGAAATTTGCGCTCTGACTGAAGATATAAAAAAATCGCTCGGAGTGCAAAAACAAAGCGAAAAAGCCATAAAGTGCGAAAAGCGGATTTGCATTGTCGGACTAGGTCGGCTTGGAGCCGCTCTTTTGGACAGCAGTTTTTTTGAAAAGAGCGGATTTAAAATCTGCGCAGGGTTCGATTCAAGTTTAAACCGAGTTGAACTTATCCGTTCAACTTTTGAACTTTTTCCGGCAAGCAGAATTGAAAGTATATGTTCCGCAAAAAAAATTGAATACGCTATTTTGTGCTGCCCGGAAAAGGAAGTTCAAAAAATGGTGGATAGGCTTGTATGCGCAAATATCAAAGGAATTGTAAATTATACAAATGCCGTTTTTACTGCGCCAAAAAACGTGAAAGTTCAAAATGTTTCGCCTTCAGTTTCGCTTTCTTTAGTTGAAAAATGAAATAAATTCATTTGAAAAATTTTACAGTACAAAATTTTTACATTTTGTTGCGATTATGTCCGGTTTTTAAATTGAAGTCAGCTTATGTCAGGTTGCTTGACAGTAAAATCTATTTACATAAAAATAAAACAACATGGCTGACACACAAAAATTTTTATCAGGTTTAAAACAAATTGGAATTCCGGATGAGAATATTTCATCTCTTTTTGAAAAAATGGACAAATATATAAATGAAATAATTCTTTTTAATTCCGCTTACAATCTTACAAACACAAGTGATTACGATGAAATTGTTGTAAATCATATTTTGGACAGTCTTGCAGCTTATAAAACCATTTTGGAACTGGCGAAAAATTTTTCCAATATCGAAAATGAAAACGAAAATAATATAAAAATCGCGGATATCGGTTCCGGCGGCGGACTTCCCGGAATTCCGCTGGCAGCAGCATTTCCGCAATTCAGTTTTACGCTTGTGGAACGAATGGACAAACGTTGCGCATTTCTTGAAAATTGTGCGGCAATCTGTGGTTTGAAAAATGTTACTGTTCTAAAAAAGGAAGCGGAAAAAGTTCCGCCGGAAAGTTTTGACATTGCAACTTTCCGTGCATTTCGTCCGCTGGACAAAAAAATGGCAAAAACTTTGCTTTCTTTGACAAAAAAAAGCGGTTTTCTGGTCGCTTACAAAGCAAAATTAAAAAATATTCAGGAAGAAATGAACGGCATAAAAGACCTTGACTTAAATTATTCCATAAAAAATATTTGCGTGCCATTTCTTACAAATTCAGAAACCATCGAAAACCGCGAGCGAAATCTTGTAATAATAAACAAATAAATTGAAAAAGCACACAATTGAATTTGTTTTGCGGTTCGGTGCGATTGTTTCCAAACAATTAGTTTTGTTCGCTATTCGGCGCGATTTTTTCCAAACAACTAGTTTTGTTCGCTATTCGGTGCGATTTTT
>CAYXDA010000026.1:0-18185 GCA_964463615.1 uncultured Treponema sp. | reverse complement strand
TAACGGACCAACTACCGATGATGTTCAAGACGCCGACTTTGAAGAAGTGAAATAAGATAGATAATTATCCGAAGAGATAAATAAGAAAAGGAGTGTGACTCAGCGAGTTGCACTCCTTTTTCTTTGTGTTAATATTGATATATCTTTCGTTATTTACCGATTTTTGCCGTATATTTGCACCATATTTGGAATGCGACTTATTTTCCGACAAGCTGCGTCTTATCAATACATATACAAACGTATCACATCTTAAATCGGTATAATATGCCAAATGCAAAGTTCGAAATAAAAAGGAAGTGTGATTGCTGTGGGGCAACCTTCATCGCAAAAACGCTTGATTCGCATTATTGCTCACGTGCTTGTTCTCAGAAAGCCTATGACAAGAGAATGGCTGAAAAGAAGAAGTTGGAGCAACTGAATGCTATTGTAGAACAAATACCCGATGCACGTGACTATATATCCGTGCAAGAAGCTGTTGCAATGTTTGGCATTGGTAAAGACACCATCTACCGTTTGATTAAGAAAGGAAAAATCCCTGCGATAAATATCGGTGAGCGTTTAACGAGGATAAACAAAAGCAAGTTGGAAGAGATGTTCCCTTTCCGAGAAGAACCTATAGACCGTAGCAAGCCATTACCCAAGTTTTATAGCATGGAGCCAGAGGATTGCTATACAATAGGTGAAATATCCAAGAAGTTTGGTATCAATGACAGTACTGTCTATTCCCACATTCGCAAATATTCCATACCAACTCGGCAGATAGGCAACTATGTATATGCTCCGAAAGCCGAAATAGACAACCTGTATAAAGATGTAGTGAAACTATGAAAAAGCCGTTAGCACATACCAAGTGTACCGTCAAGCTCCGCAAGTCAGAATACCATGATGAATGGTATCTCATTGTGGAGAGCTATCCTGTATTCAAGACTCCAGGCGGAAAGCCTTCAAGGATAAAAGAGGCTTTGAACAGAACCATCACTACTCCGATATGGGACAAGAACCGCAATGCTCGCACATCGGCTGATGGTGTGGTAACATACAAACCGAAGCGTGATGAGAATGGTGTCATCCTTTGCAAGTCGCGACTTGACCAAGAAGCGTGTATCTATGCCGACAAGGTGAGAGCCATTCGTCAAAGGGAGTACGACAATGCTGCATTATATACAGACAGCGAAGCGGAACAGGCTGCACAGAATGAACGTTCGCAATGCAACTTTATCTCCTACTTCAAGGATGTGGCTGATAAACGGCATCGGAATAGTTCGGAATCTATCATAGTAAACTGGAACCGTGTATATGAGTTGATGAAGATATTTGCAGGTGGTGATGTTTTGACTTTTGGACAAATAGACCTCAAACTGATTGAGAACTTCAAACTGTTCATACAAAATGCTCCGCAAGGTGGCGGCAAATCGGGAACGGTCTCACAGAATACGGCTGCAACCTATTTCGCCATTTTTAAGGCTGGGTTGAAGCAAGCATTCGTTGATGGCTACTTGACCATTGACTTAGTAGCAAAGGTGAAAGGAATTCCCGAACAAGAAAGTAGGCGTGAACACTTGACATTGGACGAATTGAACACGCTCGCACAAACGCCATGCGATAATCCCATCATTAAGCGAGCAGCCTTGTTCTCTGCCCTCACAGGCATACGCCATGTGGACATCAAGAAGATGAAATGGAGGGAGATAGTCAAAGAAGGTGACCATTATAGGGTGAACTTTACACAGCAGAAGACAAAGGGAGTGGAATATACGCCAATATCAGCACAAGCCTATCAGTTATGTGGTGAAAGGTTGGATGATAACCGACTCGTCTTTGAGGGACTGCCAGACCCTTCATGGATTTCAAAACCATTGGAACGATGGGTAAAGGCTGCTGGCATCACCAAGCATATCACCTTCCACTGCTTCAGGCACACGTTTGCTACGCTACAGTTGTCCAACGGTACGGATATCTATACGGTAAGCAAGATGCTTGGACATACCAATGTACGTACTACACAAATCTACACCAAAGTGGTGGATGAAAAGAAAGAGAATGCTGCCGATGCCATTCAACTAAACTTAGACAACATCGAATAACTACACATTATATATAATATGTCAAACTTGATAGAAGTACTTGCAGAACAATTGCAAGATGTGAACAAGATAATAGAGACCCGGACTAAGGTTGGTGATGTGAGCTTCAAGGACGCACTTGTCCTTGTGCGCTTCTATGATGAATACAAGAACACCAATGAGTTCATTGATGAAGCGGAGCAACGTGCCCATGATAATATCGGGGCATTGCTTGTATGCGTCACGAAACTACAGGGGCTTATCCGCAGACTTCTCTCTTTGGATATGTCGGTATGGAATGAGGTGAACTTCGTTTCGTTGGAACAGAAGCACTTGAAAGCATATCAAGATAAGTGGAATAGAGCAAAGGAAAAATCTACCAAGCTATGGCAGGAATATCAATCATTAAGCAACCGACTTGATATGATGGATTTCAAATCGGAAGAATACAGAGAATTGGATATTCGATGTGAGCAGACAAAGATTGACTACGAAAATGCACACGAGAAGACAGAAGAGTGCTACGTTATACTCAAAATGGAAGAGAAAGACTGTGCTCATATGCATTACTTTGAGATGCAGTTCTTGTTGCTATGGGCTGCAAAGATGATGGAGATAACAGATGCCATCAGAACAGATGCCAAACGTTTACTAAAGGAGAGGAACGCATGAATGAGGGAGTACTGCTTCTGAAAGAGGTTGCCAAACTGAAGGACATAGTAAGTCTTGGCGTATGCGTAAGCATCTTTCAAACGTGCAATGGCAAGCAATTCAAGAGCATGCCTGCAAGCGATTTCTTTTGTTTTCTCAACCTTAAACTGCCGAAGGAGCAGGTAATCACACTGCCTGGCGAGAAACAACGCATCTGCTATATGATTTATATCGTTTCGCAAACTATTGTTCCTGCAGACTTCGCCAAGACATGGATTGAAGGAATACTATATTTGTGCGGTATCTCCTATGAGTATTACGACAAACATCGCAAGGACGTGGAGTCTATTAATGCCTCAAAAAACAATCGGGAATTTAAGAAAATCATCCAAGAAGCCATGAAAAGGAGCTTCTAAAGGTCAAATCCCCACACATAATCACCTGTTCCCACAAACTTTACAGACTTTAACTGTAACAGGAAACGCTATTCGCTGACTGTCAAGCGAGTAGCGTTTCTTGTATTTGTATATTCCCACAAATTCCCCCAAATCTCCACTTGGAAAGAGAAGTACCTTTGCATCCAAAGAACAAACATATTTATCAACATGGATAGCAAGAATATCTCATTCAATGACATGCCACAGATGATGGCTGTCATGTACGACAAGCTCAATGAATTGGGCGACAAAGTGGACAGACTGATGCCTACAGACAAAAGCGAAGAACCTCAATGGATGAATGTGGCAGCTCTGATAGAGTATCTGCCTAATCATCCAGCAGAGCAAACAGTTTATGGCTGGACAAGTGCGAGGAAAATTCCATTTCACAAGAGGGGCAAGAGCATCTTGTTCAACAAAGCCGAGATTGACCAATGGTTGAGAAGTGGCACTTACCGCAAGTCGCAGGAGGAAATGGAGCTGGAAGCAATGTCGTTTATAAACAGCAAGCGATATGGCAGACGTTAAAGAAGAATACATTCGTGTGGGTACATGTCTATACAAATTAGCACACCAACCTTTAGCCAATGGCACGACCGTATTGCGTCGCATACCATGGAGCTTTGGGACAATCCGTCAAGACTATGGCAAAAACCACACTCCGCCAATCAAGAAGTATGATGGCTTCTGTACAGTGCCAAGTCATACAGACTACCATAAGGAGATTGACGGCTTCTACAATTTGTATGAGCCAATTACTCATGTGCCAGTTGAGGGCGAGTTTCCTGACATCATTAAACTGATGCGCCATATTTTCGGTGAGCAGTATGAGTTAGGGTTGGACTATATGCAACTGCTTTATATGCAACCGACACAGAAACTACCAATATTGCTGTTGGTATCAGAAGAACGCAATACAGGTAAGACGACATTCTTGAATTTCTTAAAAGCGGTGTTTCAAGATAATGCAACATTCAACACAAACGAAGATTTCCGTAGCCAGTTCAATGCTGACTGGGCAGGAAAACTATTGATTGTTGTTGATGAAGTATTATTGTGTAGACGTGAGGACTCAGAACGTCTGAAGAACCTAAGTACAGCGCAGACCTATAAGGTGGAAGCCAAAGGTAAGGACAGGCAGGAAGTGAATTTCTTCGCCAAGTTTGTATTGTGTTCCAACAACGAGTTGTTCCCTGTAATCATTGACATGGGTGAAACACGTTATTGGGTACGCAAGGTGTTGCGACTGGATAGCGATGATACCAATTTCTTGCAAAAGTTGAAGGAGCAGATACCTGCTTTTCTGTACTACTTGCAGCATCGCCCACTGTCAACTACAAAAGAAAGCAGAATGTGGTTTGATCCTGCACTCATTCGCACAGAGGCTTTAGAGCGAATTATGCAGAGCAATCGCAACCATACAGAGATAGACATCATAGAACTGCTGCGCACCATCATGGAGAGTCAGAATGTGGATAAGGTGTCGTTCATTCCGCAAGATCTTCTCCCATTGCTTTCGCTGAATGGTGTAAAAGTAGAACTGTGGCATGTCCGCAAGGTTGTGAAGGAATTGTGGCGATTGAAGCCCGCGCCTAACGCTCTTTCATACACCACCTATCAGTATGACTATTCACGACCCTCCAAGTTTGGCGCAATCAACAGGGTTGGTCGATTCTATACGGTGACAAAAGAGTTCTTGGATACACTAAATGTATAATATCTGTTGATTTGTTGAAATGATGAAAAGAAAAGTAGATGTGCTGTATTTCAAGTATTTCTCTTTCAACAAAGAGTTCAACAAAGGCTCAACGCTTTTTCTTTTCATCAATCACATCTCAACACTTCAACAACTCAACAAGCAAAGCAAGATGAATATATCAGACAACAAGACAATCACAGATTTCCTGCAAGAGCATGGACATCAGCCAACATCAGTCAAAGGAAACAACTGGTGGTATCTATCACCATTGCGTAATGAGCGTACAGCATCATTCAAAGTAGATGTGAGCAAAAACGTGTGGTACGACTTCGGATTGGGCAGAGGTGGCAATCTCAGAACGTTGGTCAAGTTACTCCTCCATGGCAACAATTACGATTTGCCCTCCAACCATTCCTTGGATACAGGGCATCCAAAAACAAGACAACCTGAGAAGGGCAACGCCTCCTTTTCAGATATAACGATAATGGAACTGAAAAATCAGTCACTGCTCAGTTACTTGAAAAAGCGAGGAATTAACGAAGCAATTGCCATTCATTATTGCAAGGAAGTCCATTACACGAATCATGGAAAGAGATATTATGCTGTTGGTTTTGCCAATCGCAATGGTGGCTATGAGATACGCAATGCTTATTTCAAAGGTTGCATTTCTCCCAAAGATATATCTGTCATAGAGCATGATAATGATAATTGCCATGTCTTTGAAGGCTTCATTGATTTCCTTTCCTATGTAGAGCTGCATGGTGGTTGTGATGCCATTGTACTCAACTCTGTTATCAATGTCACAAAGGCTTTGAGTGTCTTGAACAAATACCCTAAGGTGTATTGTCACTTAGACAACGATGAAGCAGGACGCAAAGCAACAAAGCAAATAATGATGGCATGTGTAAGCGAAGTTGTTGATGCTTCATCAGAATATGCAGAGAGCAAGGACATCAATGAATTCCTTTGTAAGAGAATACCAAGACTATGTTCACGTAGTCAAAAATGAGATTAGAAAAATTGAGAAGTTGTTTCGGGAGCAAGTTTGTGTTTTCGATATACGAAAACGTAACCAATCGGTATATCCGATTGGGCTGTTGCCAGAGTCTGAACGGAGTATCAGACACAGACAACACCCATTGAGCAACTTACTCCCCGAAACAAGAATAACAGCAAAACAAACAACAATGGCAAAGCATATAATCAATAACCCAGGAGGTCGCAAGCCTCTTTCCGAAGACGAAAAGTATGGGACTCCCATACCAGTACGTTTCACTAAGAAGCAGTTCATCCGTATCAAGCGCAAAGCAGGAGAGATGCCCATCAGCACATACATTCGTGAGGGTGCGCTTCATGCGATAGTAAGGCAACCTGTTACTAAGTCCCTCATGAAAGAGATTCGTGACTTGAACAACCTTGGTACAAATATCAACACTTTGGCAAAGTTTGCCCATCAGCATGGCTTCAGTAGCATTGCAGACAAAGCCAATGAAGCCTTGGAGGGTGTCAATGCCATTTTGCATCAAGCTCGCTTGAAAATCGCAGAAAAGGAAGTTGAAGATACCTCCTTTAATGGTTAAACGTCAAATCGAATTCAATATGTACGGCAAAATACTTCATGGCTCTCCTTTTGGTGGTCTCGTCAACTATGTCAACGATCCACGCAAAGATGCTACATTGGTGGCAGCAAGTGATGGCATCAACTTGACGAACAATCAAACCATAACGGATAGTTTCGTGATGCATGCAGGATTGAGTTGCAGAACCAAGAAGCCTGTTGCTCACTTCGTTCTTGCGTTTTCTCCACATGATGCACCACGCATTGACAACATCCTATTGGGACAGCTTGCTAACGAATACTTGCAAAAAATGGGATATGACGATAATCAGTTTGTTGCATTTCGCCATTACGACAAGGAGCATCCACATATTCACATCGTTGTGAATCGTGTCAACTTCAAGGGCAAGTGTACCAAGGACGCACATGAGAAAGACAAGAATGTAAAAGTGTGCAAAGACCTTACTCAAAAGTATGGATTGTATATTGCAAGTGGAAAGGAAGCGGTCAAAGCACAACGACTTCGCACCATGGATGCCATTCGCTATCAGATGATGCATGCGGTAAAGGAGACTCTGCAAGTATCTACCAACTGGAAAGACTTTGAGAACGAGTTGGCTAAACTTGGTATCAGCCTGCGCTTTCGCTACAATACCACAACCAAAGGTGTTGAGGGTATTTCATTCACAATCGATAAAGATAAGGTTGGCAACAGAATGAGACATGACATTTCCTTTAGTGGCAAAAAAATGGATGCTTCACTCACGTTAACCAATATCTGTGAACGACTGGGCAATCCCTTGGCTATCGTTCTCGAACAGGCGAGAGCCATGTATGAGGATGCACGCCAAGAATGGTATGACGCACACAATGGCTCTGAGGTTAGTCGTATTGATGATATCTTTCCAAACTTTGACAAGCTGTTCCCATTTCAAGCTAAGGCTAAGATGAATGAGGCTCCTGATATGAAAGGTGATAATCTGCCATTTGCCCATGATTTTATCGAAGACACATCCCAAACGGTTTGTGATATTTCTGACACAGGCAATGGAATACTCCATGTAGGGCTTACAGCTCTTGTTGCCATACTGTTTCCTCAATACCAATCTGCCATTTCCGCTGGCGGTGGGGAAAGTTCTGCTTCAAAAATAGGATGGGGAGATGATGACAAATACAAAAGAAAATATCACAGCAACTCTCATTCTTACAAAAGGAGACGATAAAACTTATAACCATCATACATATGAGTAAACAAAACGAGCAACTTGAAGACATTCTTGATGAACTGTCTGTAATCAAGGAAAGTGTTGAGACATACAACACGAAACTTGCCAACATTGAGGCTCTGCTGTCTCAACCGGCATCAAATGAAAAAGGAAATAGCGAGTCGAAGGATTCTACGCCGTACTTTTCAGAAGATTACTTGAAAGAAGCTATCCACCAAGGGATGGAAAGCTATTTCTGTAACAAGGAATCGTGCAATGCCATCCTGTCCGATGAAAGTATCAAACTTATAGGAAATCTTTTTATCAGCATGTATGCAACAGAGATGCATAAGCGATGGAAACAACTCGATGCCAAAGAAGAGCAAAGGCGAAAAGAGTATTTCCATAAACGCACACTCCAAGGCATCAATACCATTGACCAAATGGCAGAATGGGCTTCAGAGTACTCTCCAGAAATACAGCGCACTATCCGCTTCATCGGCTTGAAGGTTCTTGATAAAGACGAACCAGTAGAGACTACCCATACCATATTAAAGATTTGGGGCGATGTGCTGCAAGCTATTACTAACCACAAGCCAGCTCCACCGCCAACTTTGAAATCATGGTGGTTATACAAATGGCATCGTTTCAAGGCAAGCACTGACAAATGGGGCATGTTGCAATGGTACTTGATTATTCTTGGTCTTTCCGCATGTATCCTCTTTTCATGTCTGTATCAAGAGCGTGTTATGAAGCGTGACAGGCTCAATCGTATGTTCTATCAGTATGTCATTAAAGATGAGAGCATGAAGATGGATTACCAAAAGTTGGATTCTTCGTTCAGAAAAGACTAAAGACTTACCATTACTGTTAGGAGCTACACAACAGCATGTATGGAATGAAATGCCAAGTACTTAATATAAACACATAGAATATTCAGATTATAAGTCTGTTTCCTCCTTTTTACGTAACTTTTACGTTGAAATAAGAATGTTTTTGCTTGATTATCGATAACTTTCACTAACTTTGTAAGCGGACTTGGCATACACTGTCATTTCCAGGACATAAGAAAAATAAGGAGCGTTATGCTACTCTTGTAAGTGCAAAGCCTGAGAAACTGAAACACAAAATCAACAAGAATTGGCATGGCAGTTCCCACGTTATAGCGTGGGCTGCTTTACCATATCTGTTGATTAAGGTTTTCTCAGGGCCTGCACTTTAAGACGTGGTTATAGCAGTGCCACGCTTCTCGTTTCATTAAAAATCCTTTTGGCAACTGAAGGAATATTGCTTAGATATGGGAATATTTGATTTCTTTAGCGGCAAGAAAAAAGAAAAAGAACTTCAAGAGCAACTGCGTATACAGCAGGAGCAGAAACGTCATGCAGAAGAAAAACGAAAAATAGCAGAACAGCAAAAGTTTCAAGAACAAAAGAGGCAAGAAGAAAAGATACTGTCGAATTTTGACTACGACTCTACTTGCCATCAGCGTTATGAGAATGGCAGACCTGTGAGGGATTTGCAGATTTGTCAAAGATATATTAAAATCAGAAAGAATACAAATGGCTGTTCTGGCTATCAACTAACTAATGGTGATGGTTATATCTTGACAGCAACTAACGGGGAAACTGGAAAGCCACAGTTTGCCCCTAAACCTATGCGTGTCGTCAGATTTACGGATAAAGAGATTCTTTTGAAAGGGTATTCTGTATCTGCACAAACTCCATTTGGTTGGCAAGAGATTGATTTGTCGGATTATGGCTTTTCTATAATTCTTGACAAAGGTTCTGTTGAGAAATGCGTATTACATTTGTATGATAGAAATATGGAATTGGAGTATAAAAAATCAGGCAAATCAGCAACTTTGTTCTCAAAAAAGGAATTAGAATCAATTATTGCAATTCTTTCCAACATAAGTTATGTTTTCCAGCAATCAGATCGCTTAACTTACGGAAGAAACGAAAAAATGAAAAGTAGGTTATATTCTTATGCTGGTATTTTTGGTTACTATTATGAGGAAGAATATGCCTATGGTAAAGTCTCAGATATAACCGATAAAAGCATCGCATCCCATTATGTTTTGGTGAAATTAAGCATGGCTGACATTTCTCATAGGAAGCAAACTGTTAGAGATTTGGCAGATAACTGGTCTGATGTTTTACAAGTTATATATAATTTAGAACTTGATGATAACGAAGCTGGTAATAAATTTTGCAAAATGGAAAGTCAAATTCAGATTGTCACCAAAGCTATAGAGAAACTTTCTGGCAACAAATGTAAAAAGCTTTCCAATCCTCTCAAAGTAACTCCAAGGAAAGTTTCGTATAATCCATTTAATATTACTGAAGACTTAAAACTTGCAGAAGGTCGAGCTATTCCAGACATTACAGATGTCTTTGCTAGAGAATTGATTCCAATGTTGATGTCTACTCAAAATTCTCCAAGCAAGTCAAAGGATATAGTATCGAACTATGCATTGAGTATGATAAAATCGTATTACGATAATGCTGGCTTTGTACCGATGTTGATTGTAGACCAAATTACAGGGCAAATTAGTCAAGTTGTAGAAAGATTTCAGAGAATTTCATATGCTCCTTATCCTTCGTTAAAGGAATACATATTGAGTAGAATATACAAGTAAATTGACAATTTTATGGTACATAATAATCCTTTATTCACAAAAGAATCATTGAAAGCAGCAGCTTCCTATATTGGAAATGCTTCTTTTACTTTGATTTATGACGGCAACGACACGCATGAACAAAAAAAAGCAGGTAAAGAGCTTTGGCAGGCAGAATGGATTATAGCAACTATCATGGATCATGTTTTTGACTATTATCCATCATCGTACTTCATGAATGATGATAGCAAGAAAGAATACCCAGATTATTTGGAATGGTTTCTTAACCATCCTGAAGTTGGGGTGCGTAATGCTATCAAATATATAGAGAATAATTTTTGCATTCTGGATACTGTTACAAGAGATGATTTAAATCAGCATCGTATTCCACAAAGGAATTTAACTGAAGAAAAGCACGTCAAGTCTGTATTTACCGAAATTCAAAATAATTTGAGCGATATTGTTCATTTCCTTAATGGACCAAAAACAAATTTAGATCCGAGCAAACCAACAGCCGATCAAATCTCTATGCTAATAAAAACTATAAAACAGATACAGATAGGCTATTCTAAAATGGCAGATGATAGACAAGACAATGATTTATCCATACAAGTATTTAGGACAAATAAATTCTTTGAGATGTTTAAACTACCCTTGTTGAAAGCTTGGGAGGTTTATCATTATGGCTCGCATAGTGATTTTTGGGAGGAAGGAGATTCAATGTTTGACTATATGATGTTTGAAATGAAGGCTAAAGAAATGATTGGAGATTTGATAAAAGTTCTTTCGCAAGAGTCTCCTTTTGCATCATTTGAACATAAATCTGCTATAACTAATGGCTTGTTGAACATCTATAGACATCTTATTAACCAAAAATTAGACTAAAATATGGCAACCTGGTCGCATACAGAAATAGAAATTGAGGGAAGGCTTGTTAAAGCACAGACACCAATCATTGTGTCTGCGAGCAGGAGCACAGACATACCTGCTTTCTATGCCGATTGGTTTTTCTATCGATTGGACAAAGCTGGCTATTCTGCTTGGACGAATCCTTTTAATGGAGTAAAGAGTTACATATCATACAAGGATACTCGCTTCATAGTGTTTTGGTCGAAGAATCCTAAACCGCTGTTGAAGTATCTTCCCATTCTTGAAAGGCGTGGGATAAAGTGCTATATCCAATATTCTTTGAATAATTATGAAAAGGAAGGATTAGAAAAGTGTGTACCGCCATTGGCTCAACGCATGGAAACATTTAAAAAATTAGTTGATACTCTTGGCGTGGGACATGTTGTTTGGCGTTTTGACCCATTAGTACTTACTGATAGTATTGACATCGACACCTTGCTTGCTAAGGTGGAGAATATTGGCGACCAACTTCAAGGATATACAGAAAAACTAGTATTTAGCTTTGCCGACATATTGTCATACCGTAAAGTACAAGCTAATTTGCAGAAGGCAAATGTTAACTATATTGATTGGACTGAGGCTCAAATGCAAGATTTTGCTCAGCGCCTGTCTGTCTTAAATCATAAGTGGGGATATGAACTGGCTACTTGCGGTGAGAAAATAGATTTGACGGAATATGGTGTTCAAAAGAATCATTGCGTTGATGACAATCTAATAATAAGATTAGCTTATGAGGATAAAGTCTTGATGGACTATCTGAAAGTCAAACTACATCCCATGCCACAAGTAAGTTTGTTTGGTGATGCGGAGCCATTGCCCCAAGATGCAATTGTTCTACCCAATGGCATGTATGCTACTCATGGCGACAACAGGGATAAGGGACAACGTGAATTTTGCGGATGCATAAAAAGTAAAGATATAGGTGAGTATAACACCTGTGTACATGGTTGTGAATATTGCTATGCTAATGCAAGTAAGGAAAGAGCCATCGACAACTTACGCTCACACAAAGAAAATCCATTTGCAGAAACGATAACAGGAAGATGAGTTACATAGATGACATACGCAATGCCAGGATTCTAACTATTAATGAAATTGTTAGAATTTCTATCAATCACGTGCCAAATAGATACAGAATAGAGCCTTGGAAATACATGGATAACCAAGGACGTACACTAGGGCGTGGTACCGCTGTTTTAGAAACAGAAGAACAGTGTTGTGCATATATGGCTGCATATGGTCCTATGCACAATCATAAGCTCGAGCGTGCTTTAGATGAAAAGGAATTCCCTTATTCAGCGGTATCGAATGGAGTTGAAATATATGACTGGGGATGTGGACAGGGGATTGGAACTATTGCTGTAATAGAAAAACTCCGTCAACACAACTTACTTGGAAAATTACATAAGGTAACATTGGAAGAGCCGTCGGATGTGCCACGGAAACGAGCTGTGTTGCATGTACAGAAAGCTTGGGGAAATTACGATGTCAATATTGAAGAGATTTCTCGATATTTACCATCAGACAAAGGCGGCAATACAGAAGACATTATGAATATAGATGTGGAGCAGCCATGTGCTATCCACATTTTTTCAAATATACTTGATATTGAGGCTGTGAGCTTGAAGGGCGTTTCAAAAATGATAACCTCTTCAGGCCAAAAACATATTGTTCTTTGTATAGGCCCAGCTAATCTTAATGAAAGCAGAATAAATGCCTTCTGCAACTATTTCAAAGAAAATCATGTGCATGTATTTACTGATTTTCGAGATACTAATTTTGGGCATCATCCTAATAAGAGGTCATATGGCTGCTTAATCAAAAGTTTTAGCTATGACCTTTCACAGAATAACGATGTCTTATATGAGTACAAGTATTTTGCTCCAGTTCAATACTTTGCAGAATATTCTGAAAACCTCGTTAGCACCTCTGTCGTGCAAGGCGCATTCGAGGTCTTGGCACCATTTGATATGACAGCTCATAAGAATCTATGTCCTGTTTATGCTTTGATGAGTAATCTTATCTCACGTGGATTGCCAACATTAGCAAGCAGGAAAGTTCTTGCATATATATCAAATCAGACAAAGAGTCAGAAAACAAAGAGTTTGAATGCTGTTGCTCGCATTCAAAAGATATTTGTTGAGGCTTTGATTTCAGAACGTCTTGATACAAACAAACAGGCATGGAAGATACTTGTTCTTGAAGATAATACAGATGTTGCAAAAGTTGCATTAGAAGATTTATATGAAGTCTATCATAATCTCATAGCCATGACTAATGACTATGATGGTATGGTATTGCCACAAATACAAGTTGATACCAAGCATACGGTTTCAGCAGAGACTGAGTATGATGCTGTGTTTGATGTGTCAATCGACCAATTGTGTGATGCTGAAAATGCAGCTTTCTCAAAATATAAAGCGCAGAATGGCTGCTATTTCATCGTGCGTTCGTCAAAGAATGTATATGGGAAACGTATCCTCTATACGACAGAGCGTATAAAATACAAAACGTTCGTTGAAAAGAATAGTCATGGTATATATGAAAATATAGAAAGCAATTGTTTTAAACTGAGATATTTCTTGAACCTAATATTCAGAAAAGAGGATTTCAGACCAGGACAGTTGCCGATTTTAAATAGGGCACTTCAGTTGAAGAGTGTTATAGGGCTTCTTCCTACAGGTGGCGGAAAATCTCTGACTTATCAACTTGCAGCTATGTTGCAACCAGCAGTGACTCTTGTCGTAGATCCTTTGAGGGGATTAATGAAAGACCAATTTGATGGTTTGAGAAAAGTAGGTATCGATTGCATATCGTATATTAACAGTGATATAACCAAAGATTTTGCAGAAGGAAGAAAACGTGAAGCTGCATTGACTGGCTCACAAGTACAAATCATGTTCCTGTCACCTGAACGCTTAAGCATCCACAGGTTTCGAGAAGTGCTACGTTCTATGCGTGAGTCTGACGTCTATTTCGCCTATGGCGTGATAGACGAAGTTCACTGTGTGTCAGAATGGGGACATGATTTTCGATTGGCATATCTGCACCTTGGTAGAAATCTATTCAATTATGTTCTTCCAAAGAAAATAGAAGGAGAGGATTGCCACATTTCTTTGTTTGGCCTTACTGCAACTGCATCATTTGATGTACTTGCAGACGTTGAACGTGAACTTTCGGGTTCGAACGCATATTCTTTAGAGGATGATGCCATTGTAAGATATGAGAATACAAACCGCCTTGAACTTCAATACAATGTTTATGAAGTTGATGCAGAAGATGTACAAAAATCTAGAGATGTAGATAGCCTTAAAGAAGAATCTCTTAAAGAAGTTATTGATAACGCAACTCAGAAGATTGTAGAAATTCAAGGTGATGATGCAATAGAAAAGATTAAAGAGCGGTTTGTTTCCAGAGAAAATCTGACGGATTCTAATGTCATTACAAACATAAGCAATACAGATCTCAGTGTTGATGTCGAATCTAATTGGTATAATCAATCAAGTACAGATGCCGCAGGCATAGTTTTTTGTCTACGTGCAAATAAGGAACAGAGGAGTACTGTATCCAATAGTGTGCCTACCGTTGAAAAAACTCTCAGAGATAAAGGTTTCAGAAGCATATCAACTTATAAAGGTGGTGACGATACGAAATGCCAAGATGATTTTCTCAATGGGAAAACTAACATAATGGTTGCCACCAAAGCCTTTGGCATGGGGATTGACAAGTCAAATGTGCGAATGACTTTCCATCTAAATTACCCAGGTTCATTAGAGTCGTTTGTACAAGAAGCAGGTCGTGCTGGTAGAGACAAGAAAATGGCTCTTGCAACAATTATGTATTCACCGAAGAAGTATTGGGTGAAGAATGTAAAGACTAATGGATGGGATGAATTCTCTGCTGATTATATAAACAACAAATTCTTCTATGACAGCAACTTCCTTGGCGAGGAGTTTGAACTC
The DNA here is from genome assembly GCA_964463615.1 of uncultured Treponema sp. GTDB lineage: Bacteria > Spirochaetota > Spirochaetia > Treponematales > Treponemataceae > Treponema_D. The sequence goes on along the minus strand of CAYXDA010000026.1, from coordinate 3,081 downwards.
TTTGTTATGGATTTGCTGATGAATAAATTACAAGTCGAGATTAGCAATGAGGAATTTGTAGGCATTGACGCTCCTAAGATTGCAGATTCTAAAGGTATAGTCAAGTTCATCAATCGTTATGATAAAGGCAACATTCTTACATACTATGTCTCTTATGAAGAAAACGTACAGGTTCTAGATGAATATAATAGATATCTTTCAGCAAGAAATCTGCCAGTGTTTTCAACACCTAATGCTCGGAATCTAAGAAATAGTCACGGATTTAGCTATATTCATGATTATGGTTCTGCTATATATAAAGATGTAATACAGAAAGCTATTTATAGGATGTGCATTATTGGTTTGATAGATGATTTTACGGAAGATTATTCTAAGCATAAATTCCGTATCACAACTATCTGTCAAGATGAATCTGCATATTATGAGAATCTAAGACTTTACTATCGAAAATATTATTCAGTAGAAAGAACGGATAAAATGATAGAGGAAGTCAAAAATTTAGCCAAGAATGAAGGTACCATTATGGCTTGCTTAAAGCATCTTACATCTTTTATTTATAGAAGTATAGCAGACAAACGAGCTAGAGGTATTCTCGATATGGAGCAATTCTGTAATATGGCTATCAGTTCAAAACAGGATTGGAAGGAAACAAATGAAGAATTCAAAGACTTTATTTACTACTACTTCAACTCAAAATATGCTCGTGAAGGTTTCGTTACCTATGATTCTAAATTAAACCAAGATGTACCATTTTCGTTGAAAGATGATACGGATGTGGATTCTGAAGGTGACATTACAAGGTTTGATCTTGTCAGAAAATATATGAGGGTTGTGGATGCAGAGATAGTAAACAATGACTCGCAAATGGACAACATAAAGCATCTTCAAGGTGCTGTTCGTTTGATTCGTCGAGCAGTATCTGAAATGAATCCAGTATTAAACCTCCTCAATGTTTTCTGCATATTGTATCTTGGACAAGAAGGCAACGATATGTTGGAGGAAGAACTCTACAATGACTATAAGGCGGTATTCAAACTGTATATGAGCGATGGTAAGTCCTCGCAGATAGAAGAGTTTACCGAATTGCTTGTTGAGCATAACGCATTAAAAGACAAAGAATACATGGGTAAAATCCAGTTGGCGATACAAATGGAAGACCATGCAAATGAAATTAATAAAATTGCAAATAAATACATAGCAAAATGATAGACCAAAGAATCAATGACTCTTTAAAAGAGTTAGAACAGGGTCTTAAAAATATAGACTCTGCCCGCAAACAAGTAGAGAAGACTGTCAATTCTTTTGATGGCTTGAATGGTTCTACATCTGAATATGTTTCGCAACTAGGTACTTTAACTTCAAAAGTAAAAGGGCTTATAGCTGCTATAGAAACTGATTATAATCAGAAGACAGCAGCTTTTGAGAAAGATAGAAAATCAATTGTTGAGTCTGCCAACTCAGCATCTCAGAAACTTGCAGATGCTACAGAAGCATTTGCTAACTCGTTGAACAAGATTGACACAAAATTAAAATATAGCATGATTGTAAATGCTATTTTATTTGTAATTTTGGGAGTCGTTGTCTTTTTGAGTGCACGATAATTGCATATTAGAAAGCTTGTCGACAATTATCAAGTGCAATAAGAATTATTAAGGTGTAGAAAAAACATGACAGATAACAATAAACCTCACTTCGTCACCTCCAAAAATTTCCATGGAGATAACGAATACATAGAATGGCTGCGAGAGATTAAAAGTCGCTATCAGTCGGTTCGCAGCCGTGTGGCATTACAAGCCAACTATGGTGCCTTGGAGTTCAACTGGCTCTTGGGGCGAGATATCGTACAAAAGAAAGCCGAAGCGAGATGGGGGACTGGCGTTGTCAACCAACTCAGCCTTGACCTCAGAGAAGCCTATCCTGACGTAAAAGGATTCTCTGCTCGCAACCTTTATTATATGAAGGGATGGTACGAGTTTTATATGGCTGATGACAACCACAAGGAAATTTTGCACCAACTAGGTGCAAAATTACAAATGACTGAAAATCAGAATCCTATAAAATTGCACCAACTAGGTGCAGAAATTATCTCCCCTAATAGAATCTCATCTATTATTGACGGTGGAGGCATGCTTCCTGTCTTTGGAATAGTCCCTTGGAAACATCACTTGCTGATTACGTCTAAATGTAAATCCGTAGAAGAGGCGTTCTATTATATGGCGAGGGTGATTGACGAGGGACTTAGCAAGCGTGAGTTGGAAGATGTTATAGACAGTGATGATTTCGGCAAGCATGGAAAAGCAATAACTAACTTTGCTTCTCAACTACCAGCACATCAAAGCCAACTTGCAGCAAGTGTATTGAAAGACCCATACAGACTTGACTTTCTCATGTTGGAGAGGGGATACAATGAACGTGATTTGGAGAATGCCATAGCAAGAGACATAACTCGCTTTTTGCTTGAACTGGGTAATGGATTTACCTATGTCGGTAGACAGCCCGAACTTGTAGTTGGCGCAGATGGTTATTTCCCCGACTTACTCTTCTACCACATACGACTTCGTTGCTATGTAGTCATTGAGTTGAAGGTGGTCGACTTCAAGCCAGAGTTTGCAGGAAAGTTGAACTTCTATGTGGCAGCGTGCAACAAACTGCTTCGACAATCAGGTGATAATCCAACCATCGGACTTCTTCTGTGCAAGTCGAAAGATCAGACGAAGGTGGAATGGGCGTTTGACAGCATTCAGAATCCAATGGGTGTTGCCACTTATGAAGGTATCAAAATCAAGGACAAACTGCCTTCTGTTGAGGAATTGACCAAACGTCTTGACATGGTTGAACAAGAACTCAGAGAGTACAAAGAGCGAGATAAAAAGAACGGTGATGAGGAGCAGATAGAGGAATCAAATGCCGAAGAATAGTTTTCCTATTTATCTATTTTCCCTACTTTTACCTATCATTATAAGCATCCATATTTGTACCATAAGAATATAACTTATTGATATTCAGTGGTAATAATCTTCGAGGAGGTGAAATAAAGACTTTTCATTCTGAGAGTTCACAATATAATGAACAAAGTTATCG
>CAYXDA010000025.1:0-18241 GCA_964463615.1 uncultured Treponema sp. | reverse complement strand
ATAGATACCCTTTGCCGTTGTCCGCAGCTAAGTTCATCGGTCCTGTGATTTTTCCAAGCGCTAAGACCAACAGTTTCAATAAGATATTCAATCCACTCTTTGCGTTCCGCAGAAGTTAAATTATTAGCATCAAGATGATTTTTATCGCTTATATTTAAAGGAAGTTCAACATTTTCATAAACATTAAGAACAGGAATAAGATTAAAATTCTGAAATATAAATCCCAAATGAGAATTTCTTAGCTCTGTCAAACGCTTGTCCAATGCAGAAGAAATTTTTTTATCTTCAGGAAATTCAAAATCTTTGTAAACATCAATTCCGTCTAGAATAATTTTTCCGGAAGAAGGCAAATCTATAAGCCCCATCATATTAAGCAAAGTTGATTTTCCCGAACCGGAAGGCCCCGAAATTGCAGCAAATTCACCTTTTTCAATTTTAAAACTGGCATTCTTTACAGCAGGAACAAAGACTTTCCCCATCTGATATTTTTTTGTTACATTCTGCAACTCAAGAACTGACATGGTTTTATTTTAACACAAATATTGTTTTTTTACTATAATTGTGCTAAATTTCCGTAATGTTTGTATTCCGGTTTGCACTAAAAAACGTGCTTTCTCGCAAGAGTTCAATAATCATTACAATATTTATTGCTTTTGCGTTATCTCTTCTTTTTTTGGCCAACTCCATTTTTGACAGCACAGACACCGGAATTAAAAACACATTCATAAACAGTTTTACAAGCGACATTGTTATAAAGCCAAAAACAAATTTTCCGCTGAGCCTTTTTGGCGATGAAACTCCCGTAACAGGAGAGCTTACAACGATTCCGGAATTAATCCCGTTCAGCTCAATCAAAGATTTATTGCAAAACAACAATAATATAGAAGAGTTTACACCACAAATAACAGGAATAACCGCTCTTAATATAAAAAATCACCGTTTTACAGCGTCTGCATTCGGGGTAAACAGCAAAGAATATTTTTCAATTATGCCTGAACTAAAAATATTGAATGGCGGAACTTTTGAGCAAAATCAAAAAGGAATAATGCTGAACAGCATTTTTGCACAAAAAATAAAAAATGAAACCGGAATAAAGCTTACACCTGGCGACAACATTCAATTAATTTCAACTGACGGTTCATCTTTTACAATCCGTTCGCTTCCTCTTTCCGGAATATACGAATATACAGTTCCGAATCAGACTTTTGAAAGAATTGTTCTTATTGATGCGCCAACGCTCAGAACATTAACAAAAACGGCGGAAATTTACGCGGACGATTCTTTATTTGATGAAGAGCAGATAAATCTTTTTGATGATGAAAATCTTTTTGATGACGTAACAGATTCGCCGGGAATTGAATCTGACGGACAGGAAACAGAATTTTCTGCAGGCGACAAAACGGAAATCGCCCAAAATTTGGAATCAACAGCATGGCATTTTATTCTTTGCCGCTTAAGAAAAAACGCTTCTCCACAGAAAGTTGCGGCAAATCTTAATATGCAGTTCAAGGCGAACGGAATAAATGCCATTGCGGCAAATTGGCGGTCCGCAGCGGGAAATTCCGTTTTGATGATTTATTATTTGCGTGTTATATTCAACATCGGAATTATTCTTATCCTTCTTACAGGATTTATTGTAGTAAACAACACTTTAATCATTTCTGCATTGGACAGAATAAACGAAACCGGAACTTTACGCGCAATAGGTGCCGGAAGAAAATTTATAACTTTGCAATTTTATTTTGAAACTTCAATTCTTACAATCTCCGCCGGAATTTTGGGATGTATATTGTTTTTTTTTTTTTGCAAAATAATAAATTCATCTGATATACAAATACATAATTTATATTTAATTCAACTTTTCGGAAAATCCACAGTAGCAGCGACAATTTCTTTTAGCAATGCAATAAGATGTCTTGCAATTTCTGTTCTTCTTGGAATAATCGGCTCTATATATCCGGCTCATATAGCATTAAACGCAAATCCTGTCGTAGCGATGAGAGGTCAAGCCTGATGTTGTATTCAAAACTTTCTTTACGTTCAATTTTATGCAACAGACGGCAATACACATCTTTGTTCGCAGTTTGTTTTACAGGATTCTGCATAATGTTTTCCGTTATTTCCATAACAGACGGAATGCTAAAAGCTGTACGTCAAAAAGCAAGACAATACTACGGCGGCGACATCCAGTTTTTGGGCGGAACAACACTGGGAACAACAGAAGCAGATGAGCAGCAAAAAGAACTTGAAAAACTTGTTCCTGAGAACGTCCAGTTTTTTCAGCGTTTTGACTACGATGCGCATCAATGTATGTTTTTTTACGAAGGAGCATCTGTCAGGCAGAGAGTTGCAAAAGGAATAGATTTTGACGCTGAAAAAGATTTGCTTTCCAGCTTCACGCTTGCAGAAGGCAGCATAAAATCAAACAAAGAGCACAACTCCATTCTTATATCTTTGCCTGTTGCACAAAAACTTGGTGTTCATGCAGGAGATTTAATAACTGTTCAAATGAACACAATTTACGGAACCACAAATACGATGAGCATGCAAGTTGTGGGAATATTCCTGGATTCCAGCCTGTTCGGAATGTACACATCTTACATGGATATACGCGCTCTGAGAACAATTACATCTTATCCGTCAAATTATGTGAACAGACTTTGCCTTTTTTATGGTTCAAATCCCCCATCCGATAAAGAAATAAATGAATTACAGGCAAAAGCGGAAAAAGTTTTTCATATGTATCCTTTATGTAACGACAAAGATGAATTCTACAATGCTCTTCTATATGACAGAAACGTTGAAAAACCAGTTTTTGCGCTCATTCCGCTTGATTCAAACGTGGAAGAACTGCAAAATTTTATAGATGCACTGCGCTTTATAGTTCTTCTTATAGTCGCAATTCTTATTATAATAATCGCAGTCGGAATCGGCAGTACATACCGCGTTATTGTAATAAAAAGAACAACGGAAATCGGAATTTACAGAGCACTGGGGATGAAACCTTCCGGAATAAGAAATCTATTTCTTACAGAAAGCGGTTTTATTGTATTTTTAGGATTTATAAGCGGAATAATATTCGCGTTTTTTATAACCTTCATTTTATCAAAGTTCAATTTTTCATTTATTCCGGCATTTGACATTTTCCTTTCAAAAGGGCATCTTATGCCATATTACAATGCGATTAAAACAATTTTAATTTTATGCATAGTTACTGCAACAACCTTGATTTCTGTGTTGTTTACAATTCGCAAACTTGTTCACTTAAGTCCAGTTGGCGCGCTTGTAACAACAAATTAGAACAATTACAGGAGAAATTTATTATGAAAAAACTTATCTTATCAGCAATTTGCGCTTCTTTATTTTTTCTGCCGCTAAGCGCAGAAAACCTTTCTTCAGAAAGTGCTGTTGAATTATTAAGAAAAACCGACAAAGCAACATCTTTTGCAGGCTCAGATTTTTCCGCAAATTACGATATAGTTCAAAATAAACCTGGGCAAGGAAAAACAATCCGCTCTGCAAAAATGCACCGACGCGACTCCATAAAAGCATACACAATTCTTATTACAGGTCCTGCACAAGACAAAGGCAAAGGATACGTCCAGTTTAATAACAGCATTTGGTTCTACGATCCGATTGACAAACAGTTTGTTTTTACAAGTGCAAAAGATAAATTTGAAGGCACGAACATAAACAATTCAGACTTTATGCCGCAAGAATTTGAAAAGAATTATACAATACTTTCCGCAGAAACAGTAAAACTTGGCAAACTTGACTGCGTAAAATTCAACTTAAAGGCAAAAACAAAAGATACGAATTATCCTGAAATTAAAATCTGGGTTACAGAAAAAGACGGGCTTCTGCGCAAAAAAGAAGATTACAGCCTTTCCGGTCAACTTTTAAGAACAACTGCAATTCCGTCTTATCAATTATTCAAAGAACACAGCGTTCCGAACAAAATGCTCATCATAGACAATCTGCGCGGAATAAAAATTGATGAAAAAATTCAATTTGAAAAAACTCAAATTACAATTACAAATGTGTCTTTCGAAAAACTAAAAGATACAGTTTATTCAAAAAAATATGTTGAAATGATGAGCGAATAATGAATAAAAAATTACTTTTATTTATTTCTGTTTTCTTTACAACAATTTTTGCGGAAAATATTTTTTCACAAGAAATACAAAAAACGCAAGAAAACGAAAATTCCGAAATTGATTCTATTTTTTTTGATTCCGAAGACATTATTCAAACAGAAGACAGCGAAAACACAGCACAAAAAACAGAAGATTTCGATTACATCTTTGAAGAAGCAGAAGATTCTGTTCAAAAAGAAACGAACAAAGAACAAAATCAGGAACCTGTAACCCAGAAAAAAGAAAAACCGCCTCTTTCATTTTTCGGAACGTTTTCCACAGAGGCTGTTTATTTGGAAAAAATTTATGAGCGCGAGAATTCAGATGACAGAAAAATGGGTGCTCTTCTTACCTACGATTTTGGAGTATCATTCAGGCCGTCCCCTGTTCTTGCGTTCAAATCTATAGTTTCATTCAATTTTCCTTCTATGGAAATTTCGCTTGACTCCCTTTACTTTGACTACATCATGTTCGACAAGTTTTATCTTACGGCAGGAAAGACATCAACATCTTGGGGCAACAGCGTTATTTTTGACACGAATATCCTTGATGATATTGTTACCAACGGAAAAACTTCACCAACAGGAATTGCAATCCTAACAATTCCTTTCGGTCCAGGCTCATTTGAAGGAATTGTTAATTATTGGGGCGGCGCAAAAGAATTTTCTAAAAACGACTTAAGTTTTAACGCTTCCATAGAATATCCGTTCTTAGGTTTTTCATACAAATTATTTGCGGCAAAATGGGCAAACAACGCCGCAAAAACTGCGCCAAACGCAGGAAAAGGCGCTTTTGGATTTGAAATTACCGGCGACATTAAAGATTTTCATTTGACATCATATGGAAGCATTCACCCTGCGCCGGATGATTGGTCTTCGCTCTACTATGCGAATTTTATTGCAGGAATTTCAACATATAAAAATGAACCGCAAAAACATGGCGCAATTTGCGAATACCAGCTGGTTTATCAAAACAATGAAAACGTTACCCATTCTTTCAACAATCAAATTGCGCTTACTGCTATGTGGAGCCGAATATTTGATTCCAAATTTTCACCTGTTATAAGTACAAAATATGATATAAACAATTCCGCATTTTCCATTGTTCCTTCAATTTCTGTTTCCGATTTTATGCCATACGCGAAAATTTACTTTTCAGTTCCTATGATTTATGGAAATATGACTGTGGAATTCGGTGATGACAACAATAACAAATTCTCTTTACATGGAGTTAAAGACAAATTTTCAATCTGGGCAGGATTTTTCATAAAAATCACAGTTTCTTACTGATTAAAATTGACGAATATTTTGTTCTAATTTAGAATATGAGCTATGAGTTTTTCGATTACGACGAACCAACAAATAAATGAATTCTACAACAAGTATCGCGAAAACGAGATTGTATTTACAAAAGATATCATCCGCTTTTTACGCGTAGATCCGCGGCAAATTTATGTTAAGTGTGCCGGTTCGCAATGGCCTTGCATAATAAACTCAACCTCTTTTCAGCAGGCAAAAATTATACTTGGAACTACCGGTGGCGCCTTTCAGCAGATAACAAAAAAAGACGCACCTCCTGTAAATTTGCGCTACTGCTTTATAGAATCAGACAATCAGCCATTAGTCTTTTTTGTTACATGCCGCGTAACGGATGTAACTCCATATATGAATTCGCACGAACTTGCAATCGTAACGCTTTCGTTTACACAACGTCCGCCAGATGATTTGATTTACAAACTCGGCTCTCTTATGGATGCAAACGAAGGTTTTCTTTACCGCAAGGAAGAGCGAATTATTCTTAATGAAGATTCACAGCGGCTTTTGGGAATAAACAAAAGAGAATCAATTGTTTATATCCAAAACGTTCCAAGAAAATGCATTCTTTGGAACCTTTCTTTCTCTGGAGCAAAAATTGTTGTTCTGGGACTTCCGTCTTTTATAAACGGAAAAGATTGCATTGTAAGACTTCTTTTTTCAGAACCGAATGAAATTATTGATGTAAAAGGAACTATAATTTCTGCAAAAGAAGTAGAAGGCAGAAAAGACCTTGCTGAAGCAGGCATCAAATTCGATGAGAATCTTGTTCCGCTTGCTTATAAAATAAGAATCAACAATTATCTTTCAAATAAAAGAAAACGATTTCTTGAAGCAGTTCCCACAAACACTGAATCATTCGAAGAAACTGCAGCAGCAAAAAGCACTTCTGAAAAAAAAGTTCAGGAGCAAAAAGCGTCACAAACCGCAGAAACACAAGAAACCTCTGCCAACAATGAAGAGGCTTTAAATAAAGCATAAATAATCAGGACATAAAAATGAACAGCAACAATCCGTTAGAAACAGTTTATTTTGTAAACTTGCCGGAAGATTACAAATTTTCAAATGCGGCAATGAAAATCGATACAACAATTCCCCTTCCGGTTCAGAAAAAAATAAAAGGCGACCCGGACGATTACAACATGAACGACATTGAACCTGAACAAATTCTTGCGGGAATTCTTACAGTTTTAGCGTATGATTCTAAAAACACCAACAAGGATTATTACCGTTCAATAATTTTAAAAGCACGCCCGAACATAAAAAAAGAACTTTCAGAAGCGGCAATTTTAAAAGCGAAAAATGAAGACTGGGACTTAGCGGAAGAACTGTTTCTTTCTCTGAAAGGTGTAGACCCGGAAGACAAAGCAATAACTCTGAATTTTGCACTTTTTTTAGATCAAAGAGCAGAAAGTTACAGACGTTCAGGATTAAATGATGATGCTGACGCTTACGACAGCGATGCGGAACTTTATTACAAAGAAGCAATGGATTCAGAAACACCAATTCCAGATGCATTCTTTAATGCCGGATTTTTTTACTTAAAATCACATGACTTTAAAAATGCAAAAGAATGTTTTGAAAACTACATTGCTCTTGTTTGCGATGCAAGCGATGAAGAACTTGGCGAAAACGGACTTTATAAAAAAGAACGCGCACAAGAGATTATAAACAGAATCAACAATGAAAATATGGACAATGATGCGTTCAGCCAAGCCTACAAACTTATTCAATCCGGTCAGGAAGAAAAAGGACTTGAAAAAATCCGCAAATTTATAGAAAGCAATCCAAAAGTATGGAACGCCTGGTTTTTGCTCGGTTGGGGATTGCGCAAACTTGGCCGCTATCAGGATGCCCTTGTTGCTTTTAACAAAGCGCTCGAACTTGGCGGAGACACAAATTCCGACACTTTCAATGAAATTGCAATCTGCAATCTGGAACAAAACAATATAAAAGAAGCAAAAGAAGCGCTCTTAAAAGCATTCAAAATTTCGCCGGAAGACCCAAAAATTATTTCAAATTTAGGTTACGTCAGCTTAAAAGAAGGAAACAAAGAAGAAGCGCAAAAATATTTTACGGCCGTTCTGGAATATGATCCTAACGATAAAATCGCAGCAAGCGAACTTGCAAAGCTGGAACAGCAAAGTTAAGGCAAAACCACAATATCGCCGGCTTTTATTCCGTTCTTTGCAAACCAGCCTTGCGGAACTTCCAGAGCGTAACGAACATAACCCGAACTTCTTACATCGGCAAGGCTGAACGGTTCCATATCTAAAATATCCTTTATTGTTCCATCACTTGAAATATAAGCTATGGAAAGCGGCGTAGGCGTATTTTTCATCCAAAAATCAAGAATCTGATCGTATTCAAAAACAAAAAGCATTCCCGTTCCATCAGGAATATTTTTCCGCTCCATAAAACCGCGGTTTCTATCTTCCGGCTTTACAGCAATTTCCGCCAAAACAGAAATTTCCGTTCCGTCTGATTTTTTTATAGTTAAATTTTTCTTTTCAAGTTTAGAACCCGAACAAGAAATTACAGACACGGATAAAATTACTGCCAATAAAAAAAATTTCACAACAACAAAAAGATTTCCAAAAAAGCCGGAAACAACAGATTTTTTCAAACTCATAAAATTAAAGCCCCTCTAAAAACATATCGCGCGTCATTTCTGTTCCGCTCGGCCCGACCATCGATTTATTTTGAAGCTCTTCAAAAACCTTTTGATCAATATATTTCAAAGTCAAAGGCCGTTCAAGACTCATTGTTACACTTTCATTTTTCCAAACGGATTTTTCCGGAGTTACAGAATCCGGCATTCCATATTTTTTGCAAAGGGAATCAAAAATACTAAAATGATCCATTTTTTCGCGGTCAATATTTATTGTAATAATATAAAGTTTGTCCTCATAAAACTGAAACCAGCAGCGTTCCAAAAACGAATATCCCGCAAAAGAAGAAGCATCGGTTTCTATAAGAATACGATTTTCACCCGGAAGCAAAGAAACATCCCTGTCTCCGCGATAACCAAAATCCAAATTATCCTTAAGCATTTTTTTTACTTGTTCAACAGACATTCCAAGTTCAACGCCACCATAACCGGAAGCAACTTTTTTTTCTGCAAAAATTTCCGTAAGAGAGAAAAGTGAAAAGACAGAAAAAAAAGCAAAAAACAATTTTTTTTTCATACAATAAAACCTCGCGAAAACTTAGCGGAAAAACTGCGGAACTATTTTTTCTGAGCAAGCTGTTGCTGTTGCTTGTCTTCAAATTTTCGGTAAAAAGCGGCAACTTTCAAAAGTTCATTGCAGTCCGGAACAACAACTTTATCACCCACAATTCTAACAGAACTTTCCCTGCCAAAATAAAATGCAACTTTTTCGTGCTGCTCCAGCGGAATTGAACACATATTAGCAAGATTATCAACTGTAATATCCGGTTCAAACGGACCGGAAGATTTCTTTGCTTTTTCAGCCTGCAAAGCAAGCATATCTATCATTTTATGAACTGGATTTGTAAGACAAGCATTGTCCAACTGACGGTAAGAAGTCCATAACCGTTCCGCCAAAGTTGTAGTAAGGCGCGAAATCAACTGCGGCTGCGTTGCAACCATCATATCGAAATTGTTTTTGTTAAGAACAATAAGTTTGCAGTTTTCGTTCGCAATCGCACTTGCAGAACGCGGCTTATTTTCCAAAAGAGCCATTTCTCCGAACATATCACCGGCTTTTAAAAGTGCAAGCACAACTTCATTTCCGTTTATAACTTTAGAAATCCGCACTTGCCCAGATTGAATCACAAACATATCCGCACCAGACTGACTTTCAGAAAAAATCATTCTGTCTTTCTGATAAGTAACAGTTCCTTCCGCCGGCATTTCAAAATCGCGCAAAGAAGATTTTGTGCTCAAAGATTTAAAAGCGGCCTGCGCTTCCGAACGGTGAACTCCGTTCCTGTTTTCCTTCAGATATTGATAATAAGCGTAAAGCGCAATGTCATACGAGTAGATTTTTTCATAATATCTGGCAACATCATAAATATGTTCCGAAGATTCAACATTCACCGATTTATTGGAATAAGTTATAAGCTGCTCATTCATTGCGCGCATCCGGCTTGCAAAAGTTCTTATGATTTTCAGCGCAATCGGAGTATTCTTTTTAATAAGTTCCGGATACTGATCTTTGCGCACGGAAATACATTTTAAATCCGACATAGCAACTACGCTTTCTACCTGCGAATGACCAGACATACACGCAATAACGCCGACAAAGTCACCCAAACCAAGATTTTTCGTAGAAAATCCGCGCGGATCATTCTGCTTAAAACAGCGGACCTTTCCGCTTTGAATGATATAAAAATGGTCGTTATTCTCTTTGCCTTCTACAAAAAGATATGAATCTCTTCTGAAATTTACAATTGATAACTGCAACATTTTATACCGCCTAAAATCAGATTAAAATTATCAAATCAGATTTTTCATTTGTCAACGAATATAATTTCAGGTTGCAAACAAAATCCAGTCTTTGACTTAACTTCATTAACGGCAAATTCTACAAGAGCCTTAACGTCTTTTTGAGTTGCTCCGCCCAAATTTATAATAAAATTTCCGTGAAACGGCGCAATCTGCGCTTTTCCAATTTTCTTGCCGCGCAAACCGCACTCATCAATAATTTTTCCGCTCGGCGCACCAAAACTTCGGTTGTTTCTAAAAACACTTCCCGCGCTTGGAAAATTAAAATGCCCTTTCAACCTGCGCTCTTCAACAAACTTTTTACATTCCGCCTTAATTTCTTCCGCTGAACCACAGTTTTTCTTCAACCTGAAAGTAGCCGAAAGAATAAGCGATTTTCCGTTCTGAAAAGGCGAAACTTTATAATCCCATTCATCTGCCCTGAAAATTCTTTGCTTTTCAGTATAATCATCCAAATCAATATAATACGCTTCAACAAAAAGCTCGCTTACGGACAAATCAAAACATCTTGCATTCATAAAAAGTGCGCCACCCACAGTTCCAGGAAGCCCCGCAAAACGTTCCGCACCATAAAATCCGTTCTTAGCGCAAAAATCAACAAACAAACTCATCGAAGCGCCCGCTTCCACAGAAACAAGCACATCATTTTCATCCGTTTGCGAAGTTTTCACTTCTTCGATTTTTTTTAATTTCAAAAGCGAAACCACAACACCTTCAAAACCATCGTCGCAAAAAACAACATTAGAGCCGCCACCCAGCACAAAAAAACGGATTTTTTCTTTTTTCAGCAAAGAAAGAAGCTCCAAAAGCGAATCAAAATCCGCAGGTTCAAAAAAAACAGGAACTTCTCCACCAATTTTAAACGTCGTATGATTTGCCATCGGTTCGTCAAAAAGAGCACTTCCTCTAAAATCTTCAGAGTCCACAATTTTTTGCGCAAAACTTTTAAAATCCAGCATAAAATCATTATACACAAAATAAAAATTAGAATATATAGCACAAGATTTTTTATTTTTATTCGGGCGGTCCCCTTCGGGTCAGGCTTTTCGTGGCTTCGGTGCCTGCGGCACTGCGCCTTCGGCGCACCACTACAATCCTTACCGCAATCCGCTACCCCAAAGATTAAAAAATAAAATCCGACAGATTTTTGCAAAGGATTAGAGCATCATTGAATTTTTAATTTCATAGAATTATACTGATTTTAGTTTGGAGGAAAAAATTGAAACCTTTAAGTATTTTATTTTTTGCAAGTTTGTTTTTGTTCGTTGCTTGTACCTCAACAAAAATTGAAAGTATAAAAAACGAAGAATTAAATTTTTATGACTATAAAAAAGTTTTAGTTTATTGCAATACAGCAGATATATCTTTGCGGAAAAAACTTGAAACTTATACTAAAAATGAATTCTCTAAATACGGAAAACTTTCAGAATGCAGCATAGAACTTTTTCCGCCGCTCAAAGAATATTCAGAATCAGAAATAAACAACACAATAGAAAAAAACAATTTTGACAGCATTTTAATTTTTTCCCCGATCTCAAAAAGCTCAAAATATTCTGGCTCTTCTATAATTCCTGTCGGAAACTTTGCAATGTCATTTCCGGAATATGAACAAATTTATATTTACGATATAGAATTCAAAGATTTAAAAAAGAATGTTTTAATTTTAAAATCAACATCCAAAACTTCAGAGACAGATATTTCTTCGGCTCCAAAATCCATTGCAAAAAAAATTGTTTCAGAAATAATAAAAAATGAACATTCAGATTTATACAAAACTCTACAAGATGCAATAAAACAAGAATTTGAACACGCAATTTTTGTTGGAAATGATAAAAATTCAAAATTTATCTATAAGAAAGAAATTGCAAAATTTTCAGTAAAAGACAACGGCATTTTAATTACTTTGCAGACAGTTCCAATCTCAGAAAAGTCTTTATTTACAGCAATAGATACACAATATGGTAAAATCTATTCATACATATTAAATTCTTCTGAACAAATCAAAAATGTAGTTGACGAACTAAAAACAATTGCAAAATAAGCAAATGTATTTTTAATCAGACCCCATTTTCCATCAAACATAACTCCAATCAAACAATTGCAAACGCCTGTTGTTTTCATTAAAATGGAAATATTATTTATAGGTTGTTATTTTAAGTGTGCGCATTTTTCAGTAAAGTTTTCGGATTTTACTGGAGCGCAAATGATTATAAGGGGGCGTTGCGGTAATGTGCCCTGCACTATGGGCAGCCGAAATCCGAAAATCTAAAGTGTATGGATTTTCGGCAGACTTAAGGCAGCAATGCCAAGTTGCCAGCCCTTCAGAAAATCCACCAAAATCGAGGTTTTTATGGCATTAAAATTATTCAATACGATGGGACACGAACTTCAGGAATTCAAACCTGTTCACGAAGGATTTGCAGGTTTTTACGGATGTGGTCCGACAGTTTACAATTATGCACACATAGGAAATCTTCGCGCTTACGTCTTTTTGGACACACTGGACAAAACGCTCACTTTTTTGGGCTACGATATAAAGCACGTTATGAATATTACAGATGTAGGACATCTGACCGGCGATAATGACGAAGGCGACGACAAAATGGTAAAAACAGCCGAAGAACGCCATCAGTCAGTTCTTGAAGTTGCAAAATTTTACACGGATGCTTTTATGCAGGATATTGACGATTTGAACATCCGCCATCCAGACGTAATCTGCAAAGCAACTGACCACATCGCAGAAATGATTGATTTAATAAAAAAGATTGAAGCAAACGGCCACACTTACATGGCAGGCGGAAATCTTTATTTTGATATTTCCACTTTTCCGGATTACGGAAAACTTGCAAATCTAAACCTGGAAGAACTCCGCGAAGGTGCCGGCAGACGAAAAGAAGTTGTTATTGACGGAAATAAACGCAACCCCGGCGATTTTGTGCTTTGGTTTACAAAATCAAAGTTTGAAAACCAGGCTATGACTTGGGATTCTCCTTGGGGACGCGGCTATCCCGGCTGGCACATTGAATGTTCCGCAATGAGCATGAAATATCTTGGAAAACACATAGACATTCACACAGGCGGAATTGATCACGTTCCTGTTCATCACACAAACGAAATTGCGCAGTCAGAAGGGTCGTTCACGCCGGAAGAACGCGCAGAAGGACCTTGGGTAAAATATTGGCTGCACAACGAATTTCTAGTAATCGAAGGCGGCAACAAAATGTCCAAGTCTAAGGGAAATTTCCTGCGGCTTCAGACATTAAAGGACAAAGGCTACGATCCCCTGGATTACAGATTTTTTCTTCTTGGCGGTCATTACAGAAAGCAGATTTTCTTTTCGTGGAGCGCAATGGATTCCGCAAAAAACGGAAGAGCAAGCCTTGTTCAAAAAATTGCAAAACTTGCGGTAAAAGCAGGCGAAAAACTTTATGAAGATTCTTGCAAACTCCGCGGAAAAACTTATAAAAAAGGCGAAGCGGATTCCCGCACAGGACTTTCTGAAAAAGCATGCGGCTACCTTGATTCATTCAAGGCAGCTTTGGAAAACGATTTGCTTGTTCCGGTTGCGCTTGGCGTTCTGAACAAAGTCGTAAAAGACTCTTCTCTTGACGCAAAAGAAGCATTGAATCTTATAGACCGGATGGACAGCGTTCTTGGTCTTAAGCTGATTGAAAAAGCCGGAATTGCACAAAAAGATGCGGAAAAAACTGCCGCAGTAAATATAATCGACCATTCAGGCGATGCGGAAGCAGCGGAAATCGATAAACTTGTTGAAGAAAGAACTGCCGCAAAGAAAAACAAAGATTTTGCAACAGCGGACAAAATCCGCGATGAACTTGCAAAACGTGGAATTACAATAATAGATTCACCGAACGGTGCAATCTGGAAAAGAAACTAGATTTTACAAAAACCACTTTGTAACTTTCTTTTAGGAGCATTGTTTTTTAATTATGGACGGTCAGACAGACAAATTAAAGCCTCTTAATGCAGCAGACACAACTGACTTTAAAACGATTTATAATGAAACAATGCAAATGCTGTTCAAAATTTCTTATCGTATTGTAAACGATGAGGAAGCAGCAGAAGACCTTGCTCATGACTCGTTGATTAAAGCCAATGAAAAACAGCTGACTTTCCCCACGATAAACGATGCGAAATTCTGGCTTATCCGCGTTGTAAAGAATGCTTCGCTGAATTACGTAAAGCGAAAGGCGCGCGAAAAACGTGCTTATACAAAAGCGCTTTACGAAGAAAATCGTGTTTTTCATTCCGGGGAAACAGAACTTTTAGAAAAAGAAACTGTAAAAACTGCGCAAGACGCTTTGAATAAGCTGCCACCAAAACTAAGGGAAGTCGTCGTACTCGCCGAATACGGTGATTTTAATTACAAAGAAATCGGTAAAATCGTGGGAATTTCGGAAGGAAACGTAAAAGTTCGTATTTTCCGCGCCCGCAAGTTACTGGAAGAAATATTAGGAGCTGACAATGTATTCTTGCCCAACTGATGATATTCATTCAATTTATCTTGATAATGAACTTCCTTCGAATTTCTTAAAGGAATACGAAACTCATATTGAATCTTGTCCTAAATGCAAGGCCAAACTAGAAGCTCTGCGCAAAATAAAAAATGTGTTCAAGCAGGACAGCAAAAATATTCAGATTGACAAGCAATTTATGGAACAAAGTTTTGAGCGGTTACAGACAAAACTGCGATATTCAAAAAATACAGTAAAAATCCGAGAATTTCCGGTAAGCGAAAAAACTCTGCGTTGGGGAATGACAGCTGCGGCTGCTGTAATAATTGCAGCAGTGCTTCCAATTACTGTTTCCAATGCGACAAAATCAAATTCAGCTCAAAATACAAATATAGCATCAATAACTCCGGTTACACGACCGCAAAGCGAACCGATCAATCAGAATGTTGTTATAAAAGGAAACTTATACAACAATTTGGTTCAAACTGTAGGAACAAGAAGCGTCCTGAATTCTGCACTTACAAACGTAGATGTTCTTAGACCGGATTTTGATGATAGAAAAATTCATATAAACATTACTGTTCCAGGAATTGATGACAAAAATCAGCAGACTATCGAAATCAATTTACCTAGAAACAATAATGAAGGGCAATTAGATTGGACTCGTCATCATCGGTAAATTACTTTTTTAGAAAATCTCCAGTTGTAAGAACACTTTTTTGGATTGCGCTGGCACTTATTTTTGCAGTTGTTTCGCTATTTTTCGGACTTCACACAAACCAGAAGCCTGTAATCTATTCAGTAAATCCTCCTGTAGGTTCACCCGGAGACCTTATTGTTATAAAGGGAAAAGATTTTGGAAATTCCCGCGATACAAATTACGTTGAATTTGGCGGTTCAAAACTTACATCATCTTCCTATATTTCGTGGACTGACACAGAAATAAAAGTTGTTCTTCCTGCAAATGTAAAAGACGGTCTTGTTGTTGTTGAAACAAAAAACAGCCGTTCAAAACCTGCATTTTTTGCAAACGCAACGGCCGCTCCTGTTGCCATAACTCAAAATCCGCAGACAACCGCTCCTATGATTACAGGAATTTCGCCGGAAAAAATTACAGTCGGAACGCTGGTTACAATTTTCGGCGTAAATTTCGGAAATTCCCGCGACAATTCAAAAGTTTATTTTTCTGCGGACCGCGAAACTGCAATTATCCGCGATGAAAAAACATTGGATTCCGCTGAGAAGCTTTCATTCATTTCTGCAAGCGAAGACGATTTTGATTACGAATATTGGTCAGATAATGAAATCAGGCTTTATGTTCCGGACGGAGCAGTTTCCGGAAATATGTTCGTAACAACAAGTAAAGGTCAATCTTCAATGCGTTCCGTTGAAATTAGTAAAAAAACGGGTACAAAAAGTTTTATAAATCCAAAGACTTACGTAATTCAAGTTGCGGTTGATATTGACGACACCGCCGGAGACAAAGACTCCCAGATTATCCTGCGATGTCCCCGTCCTTTAACTTCGGCTGCACAACCGATTGTTACACTTTCTGAATGTGCGCCGGAACCTATTATCTACGATTTCCAGCACACAATCATACATCAGACAAGCGGCTCCCGAGGAACCGGAAAAATCCGCTTTAAACAGAATTTTGCAATCACGACCTATGATACAAGAACGGAAATTTCACCGAATTATATAAGTACAAGTTCAAAAATGAACAAAAATCTGAAAGCGATCGCAACAAAAGCCGACAGCTGCGTTCCTTCCGATGATGAAAGCGTTGTAAACCTTGCAAAAGAAATTGCAAACGGCGAAAAGAATCCTTATAAAATAGCGGCATTAACTTACAACTATATGCTTAAAGAATATGTAATTCTTCAGGATGTAAGAAAGGGAAACATTTCTCCGCTTGATTTAATCAGGACAAAACGCGGCGACGCTTACGATTTTGCAATAATTTTTACAGCTTTGTTAAGAGCGAACGGTATTGCGGCTCTTCCGGACAGCGGAATTCTTGTTGAAACAGATTTAAAAACCAGAGCGCATTGGTGGACAGAATTTTATATTCCAGATTTCGGGTGGATTCCTGTAGACATTGCGCTTGCGGCTGGATTAGAATATCAGCCATGGCAAAGAGATATTGTTCCGCATCAGTTTTATTTCGGAAATCTGGACGGTCAACATATTCTTTTTAACCGCGGATGGAATGAATTCAAACCAAGCGCGCCGAACAACAAGACAGTTTCCAGACCAAGAAGCTATTCTTTGCAGTCAATTTGGGAAGAAGCCAGCGGAAAAACTATTAAATACAGTTCCTACTGGTCTAATCCAACAGTTATAGGAGTATATTAATGACAAAAGTATTATCAGTTGGCGGTTCTATTGTTGTACCTGACCAGCCGGACACAGATTTTTTAAGCAATTTTATTTCCATGGTAAAGGACTGGCTTTCTGAAGATGCAAGCCGAAAACTGATCCTTGTAGTTGGTGGCGGTGCGCCTGCGCGTGTTTATCAAAACGCTTATTCAAAAGTTTCAAAAACAGTAGGTTCAAATTCTGCAAGCGATGCCGCAGACTGGATCGGAATAATGGCTACAAGACTTAATGCACAGCTCGTAAAAGCTTGTTTCGGCGATTTTTGCCAGAATGATGTTGTTTATGATCCTACCGCACCGATTGATTTTAAGGGAAAAGTTCTTGTTGCAGCCGGTTGGCACCCAGGATTTTCCACAGACAACGATGCCGTTCTTTTGGCAGAAAAACATGATGCAAAAACTGTTGTAAATCTTTCTAATATTGAAAAAGTTTATACAGATGATCCTAGAAAAAATCCAGATGCAAAACCGATTGATGAAATTTCCTGGAGCGATTTCAGAAAAATGGTAGGAAATGAATGGGTTCCGGGAAAAAACTGTCCGTTTGATCCGATTGCTTCGAAAAAAGCGGATGAGTGCAAAATGACTGTAATTTGCGCGAGCGGAAAAAACATTGAAAACATCCGCGCAATTTTGAACGATCAGAAATTTATCGGAACAAAGATTGGCTAAAGCAGGCGTTGCGGGCGGCGTTTGAGCCCGCACGGTGGGTAGCCGAAAACTGAAGGTGGTTGAGTTTATCGAGACCCCGAAAGTTTAAGGCGTAGGGCGGTTGTCCGCCCTTAAAAATATTCCATTTTATCTAAAATTGAATCCAGTTTTTCGCCATACATTTTATCGGTTGCCCAAGAACCTGCCAAATCAAACACAGTTTGCGCGAATTTTGCTTTGTGAACCCAACTGTAACGCGGATCCACCAGTTCCTGTTTTAACTGAACATCTTCTGTTGTTGCATAAGCCTGAAGATGCTGAATGTGTGCGCGGACTCCAATCTGTTCAGTTTCAAACCACTCTCCGGGATGCTCTGAATCCATTGCGCCAAGTCCGCAATAATTGTGCATTTCCGGAACAACTAAATTTCCGAACGAAAGATATCCTGTTTCAAGACACATTTGCGCAAAAGCGCAGTCGGAATTTATTCCTTCTATTGCAGCTTCCTGCACATAAAATTCTGCAAGACGTCGAACTTGCGCAAGTTCTTCGCGGTTGCAATTTCTTTTTGTATGAACAAAATATTTGTAAAGTTCATCCGCACTGAGCATTGGTTTTCCGGTTAAATTTCTGGAAATTGAAACTTTTTTTTGCGGAACAGAAACGCAGGAAAACAGAAAAATTGCTGCTAAAAAAATAAAAACACTTACAAATATTGAAAATAATTTCTTCATAAGAAAATTTTCGGAAAAAAATTAAAAAAATTTATGTGATTTACTTCAGAATTTTCATTTTTTTTCTATTAATATATATG
>CAYXDA010000024.1:0-18566 GCA_964463615.1 uncultured Treponema sp. | reverse complement strand
AAATGTAACATCATCGGTAGACTATGCTGGTGGTATTGTTGGTATGACAAAAGATAACTCAAATGCAATTTATAACTGTGCAAATTTCGGTGTAATAAACGGAACGGACTATGTTGCTGGAATTGCAGGTTCTGCTGCAGGTGATGTTGCAATCTGCTACGATGTGGGTAACGTTTCCTCTTCAACTAGTGGGGTAAATGTTGCCGCAATAGCAAATGTATCAGGAACTGGGAATGGTTATTACAGAAACTGTTTTTATCTTTCAAGTGCCGCAACTTCTGCATTTGTAGGAACTTCTGTAACAGCGCAGGCTGACAAAGATGGGGAAAGTTTGCGTTCTGAATTGACAAATGCAATTACTAATTCTTCTTCATATAGTGATTACTGCAATTCTTGGGATAAAACTTACTCTTATAATTCAAAAGATTATCCGGTTTGCGTGAAAGTAAATATTGCAAATAATTGATAATGCGGAATTTCTGCAGATAATTCCGCTTTTATAAAGATTCTTTGTCTGCCTTCTGCAACATATCTGTTTCCCAGAAAAGAAGAGCGCGCTCTTCTTCCGGCTTGTTGCCCTTTACGTCGCACATTATCCTAAAAACAGGTTCCGTTCCGCTTCCGCGCATCCAGATGAATGCCAGTGGCTTTGAATCTTTTCCAAAAAATTTAATTTTCAGTCCGCCTTTTCCGCTTTTTGAAAAATCAGTTTCTCCGCGTACTTCTTTAGTTCCGTTCGTTATGTCGCATTCCCAGGAGTAAATTCCGTAATTTTCCAGGAAAACTTTCTGCTCTTTCCATTGTTTTTCAAAAATTTTCTGGAATTTTGCTTTTAATTCAGAATGATTTTTTGTTGTTATGTGTAAAACTGCGCGTTTTTCACTTACTCCGGTTGTTGTATAAACAGGAAGCGTTTTTAGAACATCGGAAAGAGAATAGTTTTCTTTGTATTCATTTCCGGATTTATTGCACCATTCTTTGTAAAGTTCTTTTATTGTTAAAAGTTTTATTATTGCAAAAACCGTATTTATCGGATCCCGGACAGCGCTTGGATAAGTTATAGTTCCGCCATTGCTTCCTTCTCCGAAAATCCGCACGTCAAAACCTTCTGCACGTTTTTCTGCGGCAAGATTTACAACGTTTGCCTCTCCGACTTCCGCTCTAAAAACTTTTGCCCCGAATTTTTCGGCAATTTCTTCAATTCTCATTGAAGTAGGGCAATTTACGCAGACAGCCGGGTTGTTTTTGCCTGTATAATTTTGAAATGAAAGTTCAGCAAGAACAGAAAGACTGAATACTTCCTGAGCTTTTAAAATAACCGCTTTTTTCTGTTCTTCGTCCCAATAGACAATATTTCCTCTGTCTCCGTCGCAGTCAGGCATATATCCCAAAAGAACTTCTTTGTGTCCTTCTTTTTGAAGTCTTTCCATTTCCGCCGCAACGTAAACAAGGTTTTCCGCTTCCGGAATAATTTCGTGCGCAATATCGCCCGCTTTATTATGGATTGCATAAAATCCGATGCCGTTTTTTTCAAAAAAATCTTTATCTATGGAATCAGAACGCGCGGAACCGTTCATATCAACAACTATGCTAAGTTTTTTCTTGGAGCATTCTGTCTGTATTTTAGAAAATATATTCTTTTGCTCTTCATTGTTTTCTGATGCGGAGATTGTCTGGTACAGAAAATTTTTATACGTTTCCAATGCTTCTTTTTTTACATTTTTTTGATTTTTGTAAACTTCATCAACTGAAGATTCTTTTATATCTTGTATTATTTCAAAAGCTTTTTTCTGCGCTTCTTCTTGCCCGCAAAGTCTGTTGAATTCTTTTACAAGTTCTGCATTTTCCGTTCCGTTCAAAACTCCGCCGGAATTTAAACCGAATTTAATTCCGTTGTGTCCAATCGGATTATGGCTTGCAGAAATGTACATAAAAGCATCGCTTTTTTTTGAGTATGCCATAATTTCCGGAGCGGCAGTAATTCCAAGAAATTTAACGTTCAAATCGTTTTTTATAAATGTTTTGACAGCCGCTTCGCAAATTGCGGGACCAGTAGGGCGTGCGTCCATTCCGACAACAACTGTAGGATTTTGTTCATTACTGTTATTTTTATTAATATTGGAATCTGTTTTTTTTCTTTTTAAATAGTCTGCAAAAACCTGAGCGGCGTAAATTGAAAGTGCAATGTTTGTTTCGCCAATCATCGCAGTTCTGTCTTGTTCGTTTCCGCTGATTGCAAAGACTTTTCTCCATCCGGATGCGGAAAGTATCATATTTGTATTCATATAATTTTATCATACTGTTTTGCGTAGGAATTGTTAATAATCAAATTATTTGATATCATCAATTTCTATGGAATTTATTGAACAAAATCTTCCAAAGGCTGGAGATACAGTTGTGGTTGGACTTTCCGGCGGAGTTGACTCCACTTTAACGGCTCTTCTTTTAAAAAAGAACGGATGCAATGTTATTGGCGTTACAATGTCTTTATGGGACGGAAAACTTCCGGATATTTCTGCGGGAAAAACTCTTCACGATTCTTGTTATGGTCCTGGCGAAGTAGAAGATATAAAAGAATGTAAAAAATTCTGCGAAGAGCAGGGAATTGAATATCACGTTATAGATGTAAAAGATACTTATAGAAAAGAAGTTCTTGATTATTTTAAGGCTGAATACAGAGCGGGACGAACTCCCAATCCTTGTATACGATGCAACCGTTACATAAAATTCGGAGCGCTGCAGCTTGGAATTCAGCAGTTAAAAATTGATTACGATTATTTTTGTACAGGCCATTACGCAAAGATTATACGTCCTGTTCAAGGTCTTTACGGAACAGATGTAAAACCTTGTATGATTCATACAGCAATGGATCAGTCAAAAGACCAGACTTATTTTGTTTATCGCGTTCCAAGTTCTGTTCTGGAAAAAGTGCGTTTTCCGCTTGCAAATATGCCTAAAAAAGAAGTTTTCCGCCTTGCCCGCGAGTATGGACTTGCGGCGGCCGAGCGGGAAGAAAGTCAGGATTTTATTCCGGAAGAATATTTTGATTTGCTTTTCAGCGACAAGCCGAGCATTCCCGGTGATATAATTGATTTGGACGGTCATATTTTGGGAAAGCATCGCGGAATTGAACATTATACAGTTGGTCAAAGACGGGGTTTGGGCGTAAGTTCTTCAAAGCCGCTTTATGTTCATTCTATCGATGCAGTAAATAATTTGGTTGTTCTTGCTTCTAATGATGACTTGAATTCCAACGGGCTTATTGCAGATGATTTTGTATGGCCTGGCGATGTTGAACCGGCAGAAAAAATAAGCGCTTTTGTAAAAATCCGCCTTGCCTCAAAACCGGTTGAATGTACAATTGAACGCCATATTCCGGGCGAAGATGAGAATTATGTCGGAAAAGCGTGGAAAATTACATTTAAAGAACCACAGCGCGCGGTCGCTCCGGGGCAAAGTGCAGTTTTGTATGACAATGGCGTAATTATTGGCGGCGGAATAATCGCAAAAACATTTTAGTATACATTTACAATGTAGGTTGCGGTTGTTTCTTTTCCAAGAATGTCTGCAAGTAAAAGTTGCAATGCATTTTTTCCTGGAGTAAGAGAAACTTCGCCGATAAGCTGAAGTTCATTGTTAGGGTAAAGAACCGATTTAGGATAATTTTTCTTACCGGCGGCGCAAATCTGCAAATCGCTTTGTATGAGCGCATCATAAGATATTTGGTCAACTGCGGTTCCGTTTATGGAAACTCTTGTTTTGTATGGAATTGCAACTGTCTGTCTTTTTCTGTAAACTTTGTAAAGTCCGGACGGTACATAAGTCTGGCTTGTAACTTTAAATCGTTTTCCGTTCTTATTCTGCAACACTATATCTCCGTAGTAAAGCGGAAGTTCTTTTCCTACCCTTGGCATAAAAAGACGCGGATTTATAGAAGTGTTCTTTTCGATATCAATAATCTGAAATTCCAATGAACTTCTTCCCTGTTGCCATGCGCTGTTTCCGGAAAAACCAAGTTCTGTTCCTGTTTCAAGATAATCGCTTTCTTTTGTCTGTTCAGAAATTGTTTTGCCGTCAATATTGGCATAAACTGTAATTATATTATCATTATGCGAAATAATAGCCGCGTTTCCCAAAGTTGAAGGAAAAAAATCTGTTGAATCTTCAAAGTCGGATATTAAAACAACTGCTTTTCCTTTGTCCGCCGCTTTTATTTCAGTTGGTTCTGAAAAAATTAAAGAATTGCTTATTGTTCCGCCTCTGAGCTGTCCGAAATACGAAAAAAACTGATCTGCCTGAACCACTTTTGAAGTCGGCCAGTCAAAAGCGAAAATGTTAAAAATAGTGCAAAATGTAAATGTCAGTATAAAAATAGTTTGTTTCATGATTCCTCTGTAATGTCATCTCTGAATTGTTTGAATTCGGAAATGATTTTGCTGATAGTGTTTTAATTTATTTCAATACAAGAAATTGTGGAATTTTTTCCGACAAAAAGCATATTCTTGTAAGTTTGGATAAATGCTGAATCGGCATTAAATGAAAATGTTCCTATTAAAGTTGCAAACGGTTCAATCGCATAAACTGCATATTGTTTTTCGTTTTTTGTAAGAACAAATGCGCAGTCGTCTGTTTCTTGGAATGAAATCGCCTGACCGCTTATTTTAAGATGTTTTATTTTGCCGCTTTCAATATCCACAATTCCAAGTTTGTCTCCCGAATTGAAGAACACGGTTGAGTTGTCCTTTGAAAATTTTACAAGCATTTGCCGTGTGCTTTTTGAATCAAGGAATTCATGTGCGACTATTTTAGTTTGCTGCGATTCTTTTTTTGCAAGTATAAAACGTTGCTTGTTCTGACCGCAAACTGCTGCTATGTATTTTCCGTCGGATGAAACTGCAACACCGAGTACAACCGGAATTTCGCTTCCGCCCGGTGCAAAACGCTGCAACAAGTTTCCCTTTGTGTCAAACTGGCAGATATTTCCGTCTGCGAAACCGGCAACAACTGAAGTTCCAGAAGAATCAAATGCTGTAATCGGAACTGTTCCGCTGTATTCCCATTTTAAGGAGCCGTCTTCGTTCAGCATTTCAAAAGCGGAACCGCCTGGTAAAAAGACAAAAAAACGGTTTTCATCAATCATCGGAAATCCGCTTGCCGGCAAAGTTGTTTTTTCACTTCCGTCCGGATTATAAACTTTTGCTGCACTGTTATTAACATTGTAATAAGTGTAAGCGTATTCGGAAATGGACGCTTTTTGCGGAAAAGTTGCAAAATTAACGGTTTTTCCGTCTTCTGTAAAATATCCTAATGTTTGCCCCAACTTAAAGTAAAGCAGTTTTTTTTCTTCTGTATTTTCAGAAAGGGTCGGATTTGTAACATCAATCTTCCATTTCGGATTGAACTGGTATTCTCTTCCAAGCGGTTTTATTGCTAAAAAAATATATAAAATACAAAAAATAATTCCAATGAAAATAAAAAATGAAGTATGTTTTTTTGAATCCATAAAGCAAATATTACATTAAAGAAGATAATAGGTCAAATATTGATTTGAATCCAAATTTGCGCTTTATAAAATTTTGTTAAACTTGACAAAAAATAGTAAATATTGCAAACTTTTTCTATAAATTTCAATGATTTGTGGAGTTTTTTCATAATGGAAGACGATATTCTTACAATCGAAGAAGTTGCAAAGTACCTTCGAGTTTCAGACAGGACTGTTTATGATTGGGCGCAGAAAGGCGAAATTCCGGCAGGAAAAATCGGAACCGTTTGGCGTTTTAAAAAATCAGAGCTGGAACGCTGGGTTAATGAACGGCTTTCGTCATCTTCAATGAAAAAAAATGAATCAGAACTTCAGATAAAGAATTTTCTTTCTCCGGACAGAATTGTATTTATAAATAATTCTTCAAAACGAGATGCTGTCATTGCGCTTGCAGATGTGCTTTCAACTGCTCCTCAAGTAAAAAACAAAGAGGAACTTGTTTCTGAAATTTTAAAGCGCGAAGACCTTATGTCCACTGCTGTAGGACGTGGAATTGCGATTCCTCATGTCCGCCTTTCTTCTGTTACGGATCTGGTCATGGCGGTCGGTGTGTGTAAAAAGGAGCTGACGGACTACCAGGCTGTGGATAACGAGCCTGTGAATCTTTTGTTTATGATTGCCGCGGCTTACAACCAACATGCATATTATTTGCAGACAATCGCATATTTGACTTCAAAATTGAAGAGTATTGATCTTAGACTGGCAATAAAAAATTCTGAGACTCCGGAAGAAGTTTACAGCATTCTTGTAAAAGATTAGTTTTTTATTCAAAATCAATGGGAATCCATTTTTCTGTGTCGCTCTGTTCCTGCGCAATAAGTCCGGGACGAAGTTTTTTTGCTGTGGTTTCTCCCAAAAGGAATTCAGTTCCCGAAACTTCAATTTTTGCGCCCTCTGCGTTTATGGCCGCTCCGTAAACAGCGTGTGAATATTCTCTGCTTACAAAAAGTTCGGATTTTATTCCGTTCTGCTTTAAAAGTATGCACATAAGCATGCTTCTGCTGTCGCAGTCGCTTCCTTTTCCGCAAACTGCATCGATTACGCTGGTAAAATCTGCGCTTTGTTCTTCGCCGCGTTTGTATTCAAAATCCTGAACCCAGTTAAGCAAGATTGAGTTGAGTTCTGCTTCTGTGTTTTTCGGATTTTTTTTGTGCGCAATTGGATAAACTGCGGAAGTTATATCAAATGCCGCTTTTGAAAAACGGGAATAACTGTCCCGGAAAATCGCTCTGTAATAGCGCTGCCAGGCTTCTTTCCACTTTTCATTGTTTTTGTAAAGCGATAAAACTGCATATTCGCTGTCAATAACAAAACGGTTTGCTTGCGCGTCATCGTTGTCAAAACTTGTGTTTACGCTCTTTCCTGCAATATTTAAAACAACATTTTTTTGCTCTGTCGGCGGAAAAGCGTAAGTTGTTATGATTCCTGGCGCAAACTGACTTCCGCTGTCTGTGCATAATGAATTCAGTGTTGAAAGTATGAATTGTTCGCAGTCGTCCGCTTTTGCAGCGTCGGCATAGCACAAAAGTACAAGGTTTGCGTTTTTCTGTGCAAGGTTCACACTGACTGCCCAACCTGTCGCACCGTTTTTCATAATTGGTTTTGAATCAAAGATTGCTATTGCGCATTCTGCGTTTCTCCATAAAAACGAGTCTGTTCCATTGCTGCTTGCACTGATTTTTTTTAAGGCTCCTTCAAGTGCGCTTTTTGCGTCCGGAAAAACATCTGTTGTGTAAAGTCTGAGGACTAAATCTACCGGTAATATTGTATGACTGAACTGATAGCTCATTCCGTCCGGAGTGTGTCCTGCGATTTTGTAGCCTTCCGGAATGTCAAGTGAATATCCGAAGTCGATGTCTTTTATTTCCTCTGCTTTAAGGCAGACCGGCAGAAGTACGGAAAATAAGAAAATTGCCACTGCGGAAAATATTGTTAATATGCGGCTTCTTGTCATTTTTTTGCTCCTATTTTATATTTATTTTCGGATGAAAAGCGTACCGATTTTATTTGAAAATGATGAAATTCTTGTGATTGATAAACCTGCCGGAATTGCGGTTCAGGGCGGAAAAGGAATTGCACACTCTTTGGATAGGGAACTTCCTTTGCAGGTGGGATTTCCTGTTTTTTTAGTGCACAGGCTTGACCGCGACACTAACGGGCTTATGATTGTCGCAAAGTCTTCTGCCGCAGCAAACAAATGGACAAAACTTATCTGCGGAAAACTTGTAAGAAAAGAATATACTGCTCTTTGTGCCGGAAAAATGGCGGCAAAGAGCGGTGTTATAAGGACGGCGGTTGTTCAGCATGGAGCGGAAAAACCGGCTGTGACGCATTTTAAGGTTTTGGATGAAAGGCAGATTGATTTTGAGGGCGAAAAGATCACGCTTTCAACTTTAAAGCTTGAGCTTGAAACAGGAAGAATGCATCAGATTAGAATTCATCTTGCAAATCAGAATTGCCCTATAGCCGGCGATGATAAGCATGGAAATTTTAAGATGAACAAAATTCTTCGCAAAGCCTGCGGAATAAAAACTTTGCAGCTGACTTCGAGCAGGCTTTGCGTTCCGATTGACGGAAAAGAGCATGTGTTTGAACTTGAAGTAAAGAATTAGAAAGAAATTGAATGTTTTATTTTGAGCGCGAAAACGGGGCGTTGCGGGGTGGCCCCGCTGGAAGGGGTAGGTTGCAACGTAGTGCAACCGAGGGGAAGGCTTTCCCCGGCTGCTTGTTTCGTAATTCTTCTGGCTTGACATTTTTATTGATAAAATATATATTCAAAATGTACATTTTAATATCCTTTTAAAGTGGACTCGTCAAAGCGGCGGGTCTTTTTTTATGTAAAAAAAGAGGAAAACTTGGAATACGAACCATTGGAAAAAATGCCGCACTATTCAGAGTGTGCGCCGCTGGTGGAAGGTCTTGGCTACAGACTTGTTGAACTGCACATTTCGCCGGCAAAATCTGTTACAAAAATAACAGCGGTTATTGCTTCTAAAAATCCTTCGGTGGATATCGGTGTGAACGACTGTTCTAAAGTTCATCATGCGTTGCTTCCGCGTCTGGAAGCAATTCTTGGAACGGACAACACTTATATGGAACTTACTTCGCCGGGAATGGAACGCAATTTGAAAAACGCTGCGGAATTTTCCATTTTTACGGGAAAGGAAGTGCGCGTTTGGGACAAAACTGTTTCGGATTGGGTTGGCGGAAAAATAGTTTCTGCGGACAATAAATCAGTTACTTTGGAAAAAGATGGCGAAAGTCATACTGTTTCCTTTGAAAATATAGCAAAAGCAAAATTTATACATTTATAACGGGGGCTTAAAATGTCAGAGATGGCAGAAGCAATTCGTGCTCTGATTGAGGAAAAAGGTTATTCAGAAGAGTCAGTCAAGCAGACAATTGAAAATGCGCTTAAAGCGGCTTACAAAAGAACTTATGGAACTTCGGACAATGCGATTGTAAAATTTGCAGATGATATGTCTGATGTTTCTATTTATTCAAGAAAAACAGTTGTGGACGGCGTTTACGATCCTGTTACAGAAATTGAACTTGAAGATGCGAAAAAACTTAGCGATGAAGTTGAAGTTGGCGACGAAATCGATATTCTTGAAGATCCTAAAACTTTTGACCGTTCGGCTGTTTCTACAGGAAAACAGACGGCGCATCAGGGATTGAACGAAACTATAAAAGATTCTCTTTATAATCAGTACAAAGACAAGGTCGGCGAAATGATAAACGGTTACGTTCAGCGTGAACGCAACGGAAATATTTTTGTTGATTTGGGAAACAGCGGACGTTTGGAAGGCTTTTTGCCTGTAAAATATCAGTCACCGCGCGAAACTTACGAACAGAACGACAGAGTAAAAGCGATTATTGTTGATTTGAAAAAAAATCAGACAGGGCTTCAGCTTGTTCTTTCTAGAGCGGATCCACGCCTTG
Source organism: uncultured Treponema sp. (assembly GCA_964463615.1). Lineage (GTDB taxonomy): Bacteria > Spirochaetota > Spirochaetia > Treponematales > Treponemataceae > Treponema_D. The sequence goes on along the minus strand of CAYXDA010000024.1, from coordinate 9,082 downwards.
TTGAAATTACAATGGAGCTTGAAATTCCGGAGATTGCGGACGGCACTGTAAAAATTGAAAAATGTGTGCGCGATGCCGGTTACAGAACTAAGATTGCGGTTTCTACAACGCGCGAGGATGTTGATCCTGTAGGTGCTTGTGTAGGAACTAAAGGTGCGCGAATTCAGACTGTAATCCGCGAACTTCTTGGTGAAAAGATTGATGTTTTGCGCTACGATCCTAATCCTGCGGAATTTATTAAAAACGCTCTTTCTCCTGCACAGGTTGACAGAGTTGTGATTCTTGATGAAAGCAAAAAACAGGCTCTTGCAATTGTAGACGACAGTCAGTTCAGTCTTGCGATCGGAAAGCAGGGACAGAACGTTCGGCTTGCAAACCGGCTTTGCGACTGGTCAATTGATGTGAAAACTCAGGAACAGTGCGAAGGTATTGACCTTTCTGAAAAGGCTACGACACAGGCTGCTCTTAATTTGTTCAAGGATAATGATGAAACTGTTCAGGAAGAAGATATTACAACTATTGCGGAACTTCCTGGTGTTGACGAACGTGTTGCGGATCTTCTTAAGGCAAACGGAATTGAAGATATTGTTCAGTTTATGGAAACTTATGACAACGGTGGCGCTGACAATATTGAAGGTCTTAAGAAAGAAGAGGTTGACGCAGTTTACAATCTTATAAAAGAAAACGTTGAATTTGTTGAAGAGGATTCGCAGGAAGAAGCTTCTTCTGAACAAACTCCAAAAGAACCAGAGCAGGAAGAAAAATACTACTGCCCTGAATGTGGAGCAGAAATCACATTGGATATGGATCATTGTCCAAAATGTGGTGTTGAATTTGAATTTACAGAAGACGAGGAATAAGGATACATAATGGCTGAAGAATCAGAAAAAAAACAGGCATTTGTTGTTCATAAAAAACAGGCGGACAACACAGTTCATACTTCTGCTGCCGGCGCAAATAACACTGCTGCCGCAAAAAAGAAGGTTGTTGTTGTAAAAAAACGTGTTCCTGGACAGGAAGCAACAAAGTCTGACAATGGAAAAAAAGACGGTGTTAGAGTTGTCGTAAAAAAAGCGGAAAACAACAGTGTTCCTAACTCCAATGAAAATAAGCAGTCTCAGCAGTCTAAAGTTCAGGCAAAGCCGGCGGTGCAGGATAATGCTCAGGCTTCAAAGGCTCCGCAGCACAGAACTTATGAATTGAATACTGCGCGTCCTAATGTAAAAGCGGGAAATCTTTCTGATTACGGTCGCCGCGACAGAAACGGCTACAACCGTAACGGTTATAATAACGGTTACGGCAACCGCCAGGGTGGTTCGCAAAATCGTGAAGGCGGCGGATTTACAGGTTCGCAGGCAAGACAAGGATACCAGAACCGCAATAACAACGGACAGGGCGGCTTTGGCGGCAACCGTCAGGGCGGCTATCAGAACAGAAACGGAAATGGGCAGGGCGGCTTTGGCGGCAACCGTCAGGGTGGCTTTCAGAACAGAAATGGAAATAACGGACAAGGCGGATTTAACCGTGGTCCAAGATTCGGTGGCGGTGCTCAAGGCGGCGGATTCCGTATGGGCGGCGGTGCTCCTGTTCCTCCGATGATGCAGGGAAAAGCCCCTGCTAAAAAAGCATTTAAGGGTAAAAAGCAGGTTTATAACCGCAAAGACCAGGAACAGTATGATGACAATCTTTTTGAAACAAAGAAGAAGGCGGAAACTCCGGCATCTGTTGTTCCAAAACAAATTGAAATTATGGAAACCGTTTCAATTTCAGATTTGGCAAAAAAGATGAATCTTAAAGCTTCTGAAATTATCGGAAAACTTTTTGCAAGTTACGGGCAGATGGTTACCATAAATGAATCTATAGACAAAGATACTGCGGAACTTTTGTGCGGCGAGTACGGTTGCGAAGTAAAAGTTGTTTCTTTGTATGATGAAACTGTAATCAAGGGCGACGAAGATATTGCTGAAAATATGAAGCCTCGTCCTCCTATTGTTACTGTAATGGGTCACGTTGACCATGGTAAAACAAAAACTCTTGACGCAATCCGTAACGCCCATGTTGCGGAAGGCGAAGCCGGCGGAATTACACAGTCAATTGGTGCTTATTCAGTTTCAACACCAAAAGGCAAAATTACGTTCCTTGATACGCCGGGACACGAAGCGTTTACAATGATGCGTGCCCGAGGTGCGCAGGTTACAGATATTGTTGTTCTTGTTGTAGCAGCAGATGATGGCGTTATGCCGCAGACATTGGAAGCTATTTCGCATGCGAAAGATGCAAATGTTCCGATTATTGTTGCCGTAAACAAGATTGATAAGCCGGAAGCTAATCCTGACAGAGTAAAAACTCAGCTTTCAGAGCAGGGACTTACTCCGGAAGAATGGGGCGGCGAAACTCAGTATGTGAACATTTCTGCAAAGCAGAAAATCGGTATTGATGATTTGCTGGATGCAATTCTTCTTCAGGCGGAAATGCTTGAGCTGAAGGCGACTTACGATTGCCGCGCGGAAGGAAAAATTCTTGAATCGCGCATTGATCAGGGACGAGGTGTTGTTTCGACTGTAATTATTCAGAGAGGAACTTTAAAGCAGGGCGATCCTTTTGTAGCCGGAATTTATTCTGGCCGTGTACGCGCTATGTTTGATGACCGCGGAAAGCGTATTCAGGAAGCGGGGCCTTCTACTCCTATTGAGGTGCTTGGAATTGAAGAAATGCCTAATGCCGGTGATCCGTTTCAGGTTACAGAAGATGACAAAGAAGCTCGCGCAATTTCTACAAAGCGTCAGGAATTGAAACGTTTTGAAGCTGCTAAGGCTGTTAAAAAGACAACTCTTGAATCTTTGTACAGCGATATTGCCGCAAGCGAGGTTAAAGAACTTAAAGTTATTATCAAGGCTGATTTGCAAGGTTCTGCAGAAGCGTTGAAGGCATCTTTGGAAAAACTTTCTACAAAAGATATCCGTCTTGTTGTAATTCACAGTTCTGCAGGTGCAATTAACGAATCTGATGTTACTTTGGCTGCGGCGGATTCAAATGCGATTATTATCGGATTTAATGTTCGTCCTACTCCAAAAGCGAAGGCTTTGGCAGATGCTGAAAAAGTTGATATAAGAAAGTACAGCATTATCTACAAGTGTGTTGAAGAAATTCAGGCTGCTATGGAAGGAATGCTTGCTCCTGATACAAAAGAACAGGTTATTGGAAATGTTGAAGTTCGCAATACATTTAAAGTTCCTAAAGTCGGAACAATTGCCGGATGTTATGTTATTGACGGCGTAGTGCGAAGAAATTCTATGGTTCATCTTGTTCGCGACGGAATTGTTAAGTTTACAGGAAAAATTGCTTCGTTAAAGCGTTTTAAGGACGATGCTAAGGAAGTTGCTACTGGTTTTGAATGTGGTCTTTCTTTGGAAAATTGGCAGGACATTCAAGTTGGAGACATAATGGAAGTGTTTGAATACATTGAAATTGCGCGAAAACTTGGCGACGAGCAGCATGATGTCCGTGCGGAAAATGAAAAGAAAGCAAAAGAAGCTGCGGCAAAAGCAATGGCAGAGGCAGAAGCTGAAAAAGAAGCGGAAGCGGAAGCTCTTGCTGCGGAAAAAGCGGCTGCAAAAGCAAAAAAAGCTGCAAAACCTAAAGATTATGGAACTAAATTTCCTGACGGAACAAATGCGCCTTCTGAAAATGGAGATGCACAGTAATGGGCCAATACAGAATAGAACGCTTGAATGCTCAGTTGCGTGAAGAAATCTCCAAACTGATTATTCAAGGTGAAATAAGAGATCCCCGCGTTATTGGAAAAAAAGGCTTGCGTGAAGCCAGAATGGACATTGCACCTTTTCTTTCGATAAACAGGGTTGAAGTTAGCCAGGATTTAAGCTACGCAAAAGTTTATGTTTCCAGTTTTGCAAGCGATGATATGTTGGAAAATGGTGTTGCCGGATTGAACAGTGCGGCAGGATTCATTCAGTCTTCAATTGCAAAAAAGTTAAGAATCAGAAAGTTTCCTAAGCTTTCGTTCCTGGTTGATTCCGGAATGAAAGAAGGATTCCATATGGTTCAGAAACTTAATGAACTGGAAGCAGAATCAAAGGCCAGGGAACAAGCGGCTGCCGAAGAAAAATCTGATGAATCAGAATAGAATTGTACTTTTTGCAAAGAAGCCGGGCATAACCAGTTTTTCTAGTCTTTATACAATAAAGCGCGCCTTTGGCACAACAAAAGTAGGTCATACTGGAACTTTAGACAGTTTTGCAAGCGGACTTCTTGTTGTTTGTGTTGGCGCGCTTACTCGTTTAGCCGGAAGAATTACTGAATTTAATAAAACCTATCAGGCGGTTATTAAGTTCGGCGAAGAAACAGATACTCTTGAATGTACGGGAAATGTTGTAAGAAAAGCTTCTTTGCCGACGGAAGAAGAACTTTTTTGCGCTATAAAAAAGTTTACCGGTAAAATTATGCAGATTCCGCCGGTATTCAGTGCGATTCACATAGACGGAAAACGTTCCAGCGATCTTGCGCGCCGTGGTGAAACCGCACAAATTCCTGCGCGGCAAGTGGAAGTTTTTGGCGCAAAGATTCTTGAAATTCTTGTTGATTCGGAAAAACGTATTTCTGCATGCAGAATTGAATTTGATGTTTCCAAGGGAACTTATATCCGTTCTCTTGCGCGCGATATTGCGGCGGAATGTAACAGCGCTGCTTATCTTGCGGGGCTTTTGCGTACGAAAGTTGGAAATTTTGAGCTGAACGATGCGGCCGGATTTTCTTTTCTTGAAGACTTTAATATAGAAAATGCTTTGCTGACGGCGGAAAAAACAAAAGAATTTGAAAAGATTGCCGCTGAAAACCGGAAAAATAGAATTCATGCAAAAAAAGAGATTTTGCCTGAAGAATTGGATTTGGAAAAAGAATGTTTGTCTTGTTCTGTTCCTATGAGCAGAAATCTGGCTGTTCAGTGCGGTTTTGGTTGTCTTACTCTTGCGGAAGGAAAAGCCAATCTTTTTGAAAACGGTGCAAAACTGCAAAGCGATATGTTTACTGTTTCGCCTTTTAGCATAAAAGAGCAATATGCTGCTGTTTTTACTGATGCGGAAGATTTTAAGGGACTTCTGCAGAAAAATGAGAAAGGTTATTTCCGTTACGCTTTTGTGGCGGGAAAATAAAGCAGGCGTTGCGGGCGGCGTTTGAGCCCGCAGGGTGGGTAGACAGCAACGGAGTGCTGGCGTAGGGCGGGGCTCCGCCCTTAATAAAATCTGTATTTTTAATTGGTTAATTGTTTTATTGACTATCATTATTTTGGAAGGTAAAATAGATATATGTTTGATGTGAAAGAATCTGACTTTTTTGATCTTGAAGACGAAGCTTTTGATACGATTATTGAACAGGGAATTAAGTTTACCGGCAATATAAAATTTGTTAAGCCGTTTATGATTCGCGGAAAGATAAACGGAAAAATTGATGCTACGAGCGATTTGGTTATTGACAAGTGTTCCGAAGTAAATTCTGATATAAATGCGGTTAGGGTTCTTATAAAGGGAAAAGTTCACGGTAATGTTTCTGGTAAAGATTTGATTTTTATTACGGCAAGCGGTTCTGTTGATGGTGATATAACTTCCAGACAGATTGTACTTGAACCTGGAAGCACTTTTACGGGCCGTTGCACAATGATAAAATAATCTGAATTGGTGTGAATTTATGAAAAAAATATTTTTTTTAGTTTTTTTTGTGTATTCTTGCTTTGCGGCATTTGCGCAGAGCGCTATAAAACAGGATGCTCTTGTTCTTTACAATAATGGTCGTTATGCGGAATCTATTGCGGTTTGCGAACAGGAACTTCAGCAAAATCCTAACCGTGTTGAATCTTACGTTGTAATGTGTTGGGCGTTGGTTAGAAATAAGCAGTATATTGAAGCGGAACAACGTGCGTTGGAGGGGCTTAAAATCAGTCAGTATGATTTGCGCCTTACAGAAATTCTTGGAGAGGCGCGCTATTTTTTAGGCAAAAATAAAGGCGCTATGGAGCAGTTTCAGAAATATGTTGCGAACGCGCCTGAAAGCGGAAGCCGGGTTGGAACTGCTTATTATTATATGGGTGAAATTTATATACGTCAGGCACGCTATCAGCATGCGGATATTGCTCTTTCTGCGGCAGTAAGAAAAGAGCCTTTGCTTGAAAATTGGTGGATACGCCTTGGATATGCGCGCGAAATGGCGAAAAATTATACAGAAGCGGCTAATGCTTATGATGAGGCGTTACGGCTTAATTCATCTTCTGTGGAAGCGGAACGCGGAAGAAACCGTGTTGCTGAAAAACTTCAGTAATTTTTAATTCTGTAAGAAATTGAATATAAGATTTGAAACAACTGGCTGCCGATTAAATCAGATTGAAAGCGAAAGTGCGGCCCGCTCGTTTGTAGAAGCGGGATTTTCTGTTATTGTAAAGCCTTTGCAGGCAAAAAATTCTGATGACAAGGAAACTGTTCTCTGTATTGTGAATACTTGCGCTGTTACGCAAAAAGCAGAGCAGAAGGACAGAAGGATAATAAGGCTTGTTCTTGAAAAATGTCCGAATGCTGCGGTCATTGTTACCGGTTGTTATGCTCAGCTTTCTTCTGAAGATATTGCGAAAATAAGTCCGCGCATTGCGGTTTTGAAAGGTCAGTTGAAAAGTCGGCTTGCAGATGTTCCGGATTTGTTGAAAAAGCGGCTTGAGCAGAACTCTTTTGATGCGTTTTCTTTTGCGAAATTTTTGAATGAAGGTCTTTTTTCTGGTGCTGCGTTAAAGCCGGGAACTAGTGAAAATCCTTTCAGGCTTGCTACGGATTCTTTTCTTGCTCATAGCCGTTCTTCAATAAAAATTCAGGACGGGTGCAACTGTATTTGCAGTTATTGCACGATAAATGCGGCGCGCGGGCATTCTGTTTCCTTGGATGCGGAAGAAGTTTTGAAGCGCGTGAAGCAGCTTGAGGAAGCGGGGCAGAGCGAGGTTGTTTTTACGACTGTAAATATTGGTCAGTATAAAGGCAGATATAAGGACGGATTTGTAAATTTCAGTAAACTTTTAATGCTTTGTCTTGAAAATACGTCTGAAATATGTTTCAGAATTTCCAGTCTTTATCCTGAAATTGTGGATGATGAATTTTGCAGAGCCATAAAAGATGAGCGTGTAAGACCTCATTTTCATATTTCTGTTCAAAGCGGAAGCGATAAGATTTTAAAGGCGATGAAACGCAATTATGTTGCAAAACAAGTTGAGAATGCTTGTGCTCTTATTCGTTCTGTAAAGGATAATCCTTTTTTGGCTGCTGACATTATTACTGGTTTTCCGGGTGAAACAGATGAAGATTTTGAACAGACTATGATGCTTTGCAAGAAGTGCGATTTTGCCTGGGTTCATGTTTTTCCTTTCAGTGCGCGGCCTGGTACGGCGGCCGCAGTTATGAATCCGAAAATTCCGCAGTTTGTGAGCGGAAAAAGAGCGGCCGAACTTTTGGCTTGGGCAAAAGCGAATAAAATCAAATATATTGAATCTTGCAGAGATAAAATTGTGGATGCGGTTCTTGAAACTGTAAAAAAGCCGCTTGTTTTTAATGACGGCGAAGGAAGGCTTGTCTTTCATGCTGTTTCAGAAAATTTTTTGCACTGCGAAATTTATTCTTCAGAACGGGATTCTGGTCGAAAGCCCGGCTCTTCTATAAAACTGAAAATACTTGGTCCAATCGGAATTGGCGAACAAAAATCCGGTGAAATTGATACTTTGGCAGATTTTTCAGAATAATAATATTATAAAAATATTTGTATTTGATGTAATTGTGTGCATGCGCTGAAGTTTGCAAAAATACAAAACTGCCATTTTGATTTATAAACTGGCAGTTTCACGAGAATGACTTTTCTTTATAACTTCTTGCATTTCAAGAAAATAGTCGGGATGACAGGATTTGAACCTGCGTCATCCTGAACTCTACTTTTAATTCAAAAAAAATCAGGCTGAACAAGACTTCATGCTTTACAGATTGCAAACTTTTTTGACGTGCCTGTTTATAAGCATACATTCAAAACTAGAGTTGAAGCTCTTATGTATGCTTATCGTCTTCAACTGGACAGAAGAAATCTTGATGATGCTCAAAAACTTGCTGCAATAGAAAAAATGATTCAAATAAATCCGCGCAGCAAAGAAGGAAGTCTTGCAAAATATATTTCCGGACAGCTGAATATGGGCGAGCGCAACGTAAAGAAGGCAATAAACATCCTGAAAAACGCGGACGAGGAAACAAAGCAGGCCGTTTTTAATCATAAAAAAACAATAAATGAAGCGGACAAAATAGTTCAAAAAGAAAAGCAAGCAAAGAAACAAAACAATTTTGAACTTAAAGGCGAATCTTTTTTTTCTGGAATAGAAAATTTAGATGAAAAAACAAAAGGAGAAGTTTTAGAAGGCAAAAAGAAATTTTCTGAAATCGAAACAGAAAACAAAAATGACGACGGAAGAACAATTTATATTAGCGGACCTATAACAGGCGTTCCGGACTGGGAAGAAAAGTTTAATAGAGCTGCGGAATTCTACAGGAAAAAAGGTTTTACGGTTGTAAATCCTGCGGAACTTGCAAACCTTGCCGAACAAGAAAACGGCGGAAAATGCTCAAGAAAAGATTAGTGGATATATTTCAGACAATCCTTTTGCAGAAATGATAGAAGACTCCGGGCTTTCAATTATCACACCAGATGAAATAGCAAATAGATACAGAAGTTCAAATGTTGTGTTCTATACAAATAATGAAGAATTTGTTGAAAAACAGGAAGGCGATGTTTTTGAAATACAAGGAACAATTAAAAAATTATCTTTTAATGATACAACTGGAAAATTTATTCTTTACCAAGTATTTGATACTGTAAGTCAATAACACAAAAAACTCCGTCCGCAAAGAATGCAGACGGAGTTTTTTTTTACTTTTATCTTACTTTTCAACCGAAAGTTGCATCTCTACAGATTGTTTAAAACAGTAATAACAATGTAAACATCTATAATTAAATAAAATGACAAAAACTGTAAATCAGTGTATATTTTAATCAAGAGAGA
>CAYXDA010000023.1:0-19844 GCA_964463615.1 uncultured Treponema sp. | reverse complement strand
AAAGAAGATTTTACTCTTATTTCCTAATTACCTATTCAATTTGGTAATTCTTTCAGGTTATTAAAATCTGTTTAAAAATCAATTGTTTCAAATCTGTCCAATTCTATTCTGATATTTTTTTTGCAAATCTTTTTTGATATTCATTTTTTTTGTTCAAAATCTTGTAGAGAAAAAAGAAAAATTTAAAACAAATCTACTATAAACCTATTGACATAATAGGGAAATAGATTTAAGTTATTTTTACCTAGTAATTGAATAGGTAATTAGGAAATAAGAGTAAAATCTTCTTTTCTTGAAAACCTATAGAACGTTGGCTTTATATGGAGTGCAGGATGGACTTAAAACTGAAAGGAAAAACTGTAGTGGTGACAGGCGGAAGTAAAGGCATCGGATTTGCAATTGCAAAGGAATTTCTTGAGGAAGGCGCAAATGTTTTTATTACCGGCCGTGAAAGAGAAAGTCTGTTAAGAGCGCGGCAGGAACTGGAAAAGTTCGGAAGTATTGAGGTCTGTCCTGGCGACGGGACAAATGAAAAAGATGTTGAAGCGGCTGCAAAAAAAGCTGCTTCCCGGAACGGAAAAATTGATGTTTGGGTAAACAATGTTGGAACTAACATTGCAAAAAAAGGAGAATTCTATTCAGAAGAAGAAATTGATTTTCTTTATTCAACGGTTTTTAAGTCGGCTGTTTTTGGAATTCAGAGTGCTGTTAAATATATGAAAAAAGGAGGTGGTTCAATCGTAAATATTTCTTCTATTGCGGCAAGATGTTCTACATGCGGAAGATCAAATGTTTACGGCTCTATGAAGGCTGCTTTGCTTTCCCTTACAAGAAATTATGCCGGTGAGTATAAGAAAGAGGGAATTAGAGTGAATGCGGTTCTTCCGGGGTATACAAGAACTCCTTTGGTGGAAAAAGGTTTTACAGGGGAAGAATTGAAAAGACTTCTTGCCAGCAATATTGCCGGAAGAATGGCGGAACCTGTGGAGGTTGCAAAGCCTGTTGTGTTTTTGGCAAGTGAAGCGGCCAGTTACATTAATGGTGCATCGCTGGAAGTTTGTGGCGGTCAGAACATTGTTTTGAATCCATGGTTCAGTGATGAAAAAAATTACTGATAAAGCGAGGAAAAATAAAGTGTCAAATAAAAGACAGTTGGTGCTTGATGCATTCAATAATAAACCTACAGAAAGAGTTCCTATTGGTTTCTGGTTTCATTATACAAAGAACGAGCTTGAATCGGTTTATGATTTTCCGGAAATGAGAGAGCAGAATATTTCCGGACATAAAAAGTTCTATGAAAGTTTTAAGCCTGACTTTGTAAAGATTATGAGTGACGGGTACTTTTTTGAGCCGAAAACAGCTTCGTTCCTTCGTTCTGTAAAATCTGCAAAAGATTTGTATGAACTCAAGCCGATTAAAGCGGATGATGCCTGGATTAAAGACCAAGTTTCTTTGGTAAAGGAATTAACTTCTTCATTCGGAAATGAAGTTGTAACCGTTTACAACGTATTTGCTCCGGCAACTGCATTCAAATGGAGTATTGAAGGAGCGGATAAAAAGTTTGCGTCTTATATAAAAGAAGACAAAGACGCAGTTATATATGCGCTTAGTGTAATTTCGCAAAATACACAACTTCTTGCTAAATCTGTAATTGAAGAAGGAAAAGCGGATGGAATTTATCTTAGCGTTCAGAGCATTCAGGATGCAAGTGTTGGACCTGATTTGTATGCAGAAGTAGCCGGAGCGGCGGAAATTTCTGTTTTGACTGCGGCAAATTCTGTTGGCGGAATTAACGTGCTGCATGTTTGTGGTTATGAAGGCGCCAAGAACAATCTTTTGAACTTCAAAAATTATCCTGCAAAAGTAGTCAACTTTGCGTCGGTTGTCGAAGGAGTTTCTCTTGAAAAAGGAAAAGAAATCTTTAAGGGCAAAGCGGTAATCGGCGGATTTGCAAATACTAAAGATGGCGTTCTTTATAAAGGCTCAAAAGAAGAAATTCAGGCTGAAACAAAACGTCTTGTTTCAGCTGCGGGAAAAACTGGCGTTATTCTTGGTGCTGATTGTACAGTTCCAAGAGATATAGATCTTTCTCATCTTGAATGGGTAAGAGAAGCGGCAAATTAATTTTTGAAAAATTTAAACTGGTTCAAGCAAAATGAACTACAAAAAAACATAGGAGAATTTAAATTATGAAAAAAACAATTAAAACATTAATGGTAATCGTTTTGGCTGCGGCAGTTGCTGTAGGTTTCACATCATGCAACAAAAAAAAGTCAGTAAAACAGGTTCAGGTTGCACATACAAATTATTACAAGCCTTATGACTTTGTAAATGACAAAGGTGAATCAGACGGATTTGAAGTTGCGGTTTTAAAAGAAGTTGATAAACTTCTTCCGCAGTACGAATTTGTTTATAATCCGACTTCTGATGATGATCTTTTGATAGGAGTTCTTCAGGGAAAATATGATGTTGGTACAAAAGGTGTATGGAAAACTGCAGAGCGCGAAAAGAAATACTTGTTCCCTAAAAATCCGATTGGCGCAAGTGTTGTTGGTATTGTAGTCAGAACAGAAACGACAAATCAGATTCATGATTTGCCTTCGTTTGCAAAATATTCAGGAAAACTTGTTCCTATCGGAGCAGCAAACGCTATGTACAATGTTGTTGACGAATACAACAAGGAAAATCCGAATGCGAAAATTAATCTGATTGCTGGTGATAATTTCCTTGCCAGCGACGCTTATGTTTGGGTAAATGAAAAACGCTACGATGCATATCTTGATATTAAACTTTCGTTCCAGAATAACGTTTTGAATGATGGGGCGCCTTATGCCACTTTCAAAGATAAACTTACATATATTCCGTGGAAGGGAATTCCTACATGGCCGTTGTTCAACAAAAAAAATCAGGAACTTGCTGATGCCTATGATGAAGCTGTTCAGAAACTCATTGCAGATGGAACTGTTTCAAAACTTGCAATTGAATACTTTGGTGAAGATGTTTCGGCACTTCTGAAATAATTGAATGTGTGGCGGGGCGAAGGAAACTTCGCCTTGCTTTTTATAAGGAGATTTTTTATGGACAGACCTTTTTATCCGCAAAAAATATTAGAACTTATTCCAGTTTTATTGCCATATCTTGTTGTAACTTTCGAAATTATGCTGGGAAGTGTAATTACAGGACTTGTTGTGGGATTTTTTCTTGCAAAGGGACAGTTGTCTGAAAAGGTTTGGGCAAAAAAGATTTCCAGTTTTACAATTAATGCGTTCAGATGTACGCCGTCAATTGTAATGTTATTTGTAATATTTTACGGCTTGCCGGTTCTGTTATGGGCATTGTTCAAAGTTGATATTAACAAATGGTCGAAAGCGATTTATGTAATTGTTGCGCTTGGTCTTTTGTTCAGTGCTAGTGCCGCAGAAATTATGCGGAGCAGCTACCTTAGTGTTCCTAGAGGACAGCGGGAAGCCGGACTTACAACTGGTCTTACAGAAGTTCAAACTTTTACAAGAATAATTCTTCCGCAGGCATTTATAGTTTCTATTCCGAATCTTGGAAACAGTCTTATTGCTTTGCTTAAGGAAGGTTCTCTGGCGTATACAATCGGTTTGATTGATGTGATGGGAAAGGGAAATCTTTTTGTAAGTGTTAATTATGGAGCGTATGCGCTTGAAACTTATATTGCGCTTGCAGTCATTTACTGGACATTGACAATCGTTATTGAACAGTTGTTTAAACAGATTGAAAAAAATCTGTCAAAGGGCAGAAGTACAGTTCAGCTTTCAAAATAAGAGGAAAATATGTTTGACGTAAATTTTTTTGTAAGAACTTTTTTACTTTTATGGAAAGCTGTTCCGGTAACGCTTTTAATTACGGCTTTTTCCCTTGTGGTTGGAATTGTATTTGGATTTTTTATTGCGCTGGCAAGAATTCATAAAATAAAAGTTGTAAATGAATTCTGTGTGTTTTTTGTTTCCATGATTCGCGGAACTCCTGTTGTGCTTCAGATTCTTGTTGTGTATTCTCTCATACCGTCTTTGCTTAATGCATATTTTGTAAAGACAGAAAGTTCTGTGAATGTATTTGAAATCAATCCGATTGTCTATGCATTCATCGTTTTTGGCTTGAACAATGCTGCTGTACTTTCTGAAGTTTTCAGATCTGCATTGCTTACAGTAAATAAAGGTCAGTTGGAAGCAGGTTATACAACCGGCTTAACTTATTGGCAGACTTATAGAAGGGTGATTATTCCGCAGGCGTTGACCGTAGCGATTCCGAATTTGTGTACGGGAACTGTTAATCTTATTAAAAATACATCTTTGGCATTCATGATGACTGTAAAAGATGTGACTGCTGTTGCAAAAATCGAAGCTTCTTATGGTTATAACTATATTGAAGCTTATCTGGATATTTTTGTAATTTACATAATTATCTGTTCAGTTGTTCAAGAACTTTTCAAACTCTGGGAAAGAAAGGCTGTAATTTATAAGGGGATTTAAAATGTTAAAAGTATCGGATGTTCATAAAGCCTTCGGCAAAAACGAAATATTAAAAGGTGTTGATCTTACTGTAAATAAGGGCGACGTAGTTGTTATCCTTGGACCTTCAGGCTCAGGTAAAACCACATTGCTTAGGACAATTGCATTTCTTGAAACAGCAGATAAAGGCGAACTAGAATTTGATGAAATAAAAACATCTCTTTCGAATGCCCACAAGAAAACAATTCTTGATGTAAGAAAAAAAATCGGATTTGTATATCAGAATTACAATCTTTTTGCTAATAAAACAGCATTGGAAAATGTAATGGAAGGGCTTGTTGTTGCGCGTAAAGTTCCAAAAGACAAAGCGAAGATAATAGCGGAAGAGGCATTGAAAAAGGTTGGACTTCTTGAAAGAAAGGATTTTTATCCGTCGCAGCTTTCCGGTGGTCAGCAACAGCGTGTGGGAATTGCGCGGGCAATTGCATATAAGCCGGATGTAGTTCTTTTTGATGAACCTACATCGGCGCTTGATCCGGAACTTGTTGGAGAAGTTCTTTCTGTAATAAAAACTTTGGCAAAAGAAGGAACTACAATGATTGTTGTTACCCATGAAATGAGTTTTGCAGAAGAAGCCGCAACTCAAGTTGTGTTCATGGATGGCGGCGTTGTTGTGGAAAAAGGTACAAGCCGTGAAATTTTCTATACACCAAAGGAAGAAAGAACAAAACAGTTTTTAAGAAGAGTATTGAAGACTGTTGATTATGTAATTTAATAAGGAGCTGCTATTTATGAAATTATCGCTTGAATCTAAATGTCTTCATCTTGAAAAAGATTCGGAAGGTCCCTGTAAAGAGAATTTAAATCATTATGGAGCTATAAGTTTTCCGATTTATCAGACGGCTAGTTTTGCACATCCGGGGCCCGGCGAAAGCACAGGGTTTGATTACGGAAGACTTCAAAATCCTACACGGCAACAGCTGGAAAGAATTGTTGCGCAATTGGAAAAAGGAATAGATTCAATCGCCCTTTCTACTGGCATGGCCGCTATTACCCTTTTGTTTGAGATGTTTGTTCCGGGTGATCATATTATTATTGATTCTGATTTGTATGGAGGCAGTATTCGCCTTTTTGAGCAAGTGTCTGTAAAGAACGGACTTAAATTTACCCGTGCGGAATTTTATAAAGATGATATTGAATCTTTGATAACACCGGAAACAAAAGCTCTTTATATAGAAAGTCCTACAAACCCGATGATGAATGTGACGGACATAAAAAAAATTGCTCAGATTTCAAAACATCATAATCTTCTTTTCATTGTAGATAATACATTTCTTTCTCCTTATTTTCAGAATCCTCTAGAACTGGGAGCGGATCTTGTTGTTCACAGTGGGACAAAATATCTTGGCGGTCATAATGATACGCTTGCGGGATTTATAATAACAAACCGCAAAGACCTTAGTGAAAAACTTCGCTTTCTTTTAATGACTACAGGAGCGGTTCTTGCACCGTTTGACAGTTGGCTTTTACTTCGTGGAATAAAAACGCTTGGAATCAGAATGGAAAAAGCTTCGGAAAATGCATTGAAGATTGCTGAATGGCTGGAAAATCAAAAAAATGTGAAAAAAGTTTTCTATCCTGGGCTGAAAACTCATCCTGGATACAATATTTTAAAGGAACAGGCAAGAGGCTTTGGTGCGATGATAACATTTGAAGTTTCTGACAAGGAAAAAGCTGTTTCAGTTTTAAAAAAAGTAAAACTTGTTCAGTTTGCAGAAAGTCTTGGCGGGGTGGAATCTCTTATTACATATCCGGAAACGCAAACTCATGCATCAGTTCCGGAAGAACTGCGTCGTAGAAATGGAATAAAGGAAACTACATTGCGGCTTTCCGTCGGAATTGAAAATGTTGATGATATTATCGCAGATTTGCAGCAGGCATTGGAGGATTAGATGAAAGCTTTTGATTTTGACAGGATAACTGACAGAACTAATACTTGTGCGATTAAATATGATCTTGCAGAAAAAAGAAACAAGCCTGCTGATGCGCTAAGTCTTTGGGTTGCCGATATGGATTTTCCTACAGCACCATGTGTTCAAAAAGCAATTGCAGAAAAGGCTTCTCATGGAATTTTTGGATACAGCAGACCAGATTCAAGGTATTACACTGCTTTAAAAAAATGGTTTTTATCCGAACATAATTTTGAAATAAAAGATGAATGGGTGGTAAATACTCCTGGTGTTGTCTATGCAATTGCAACGGTAATTCGCGCTCTTACAAAAGAGGGCGATGCAGTTTTGATTCAGCGGCCGGTGTATTATCCGTTTTCAAATATCATAAATAATCAGAAAAGAAAGTTGGTGAACAATCCGCTTGTTTTGAAAAACGGACATTATGAAATTGACTTTGAAGATTTTGAAAATAAAATCGTAAAAGAAAATGTAAAAATATTCTTGTTCTGTTCACCACATAATCCGGGCGGACGTGTATGGACAAAATCTGAACTTAAGCGGCTTGCTGATATTTGCATTAAACATAATGTAATTGTAATAAGCGATGAAATTCATTGTGATATTACTTTTGAAAACAATATCCATACAATTTTTGCAAGTCTTTCTGAAGAGGCAGCAAATAATTCAATTGTCTGTACTTCGCCAAGCAAAACTTTTAATCTTGCGGGACTTCAGTTTTCAAACATTATAATCGTAAATGAAAAACTTCGCGAACAGTTTGTGAGCGAAATGGCGCGAACCGGTTATGACGAACCTTCCATTATGGGAATTGTAGGAACGACCGCGGCATATAAAGATGGCGGAGAGTGGTTTCATCAAGTAAAAGATTATATCTGGAAAAATATTCTCTTTGCGGAAAAATTCATAAATGAAAAATGCCCTAAAATAAAAGTGTTAAAGCCGGAAGGTTCGTATTTGCTGTGGTTGGATTTTTCCGAATTTGAGCTAACTGATAAGCAGATTCATGATAAGATTTTAAGAAATGCAAAAGTCTGGCTTGACGATGGAATTATGTTCGGCCCTGAAGGTGAAAAATTTCAAAGAATAAATTGTGCAACTCCCAGGTCGATTTTAGAAGAAGCTCTGACTCGGATTTGCCGGGAATTTAAAGATAATTAGAAATATAAAACATTTTACCATCCGGACTGGCAGAAAACAGTAAAATAAAAACTTTTTTCAAAAATTCATTGACAAAAGAAAATTATAATTTTAATATACTTATAAACCTACCGAAAAAGTGGGGAATAAATTAGGCGGTCAGGAGGTTCTTTTATGGACGGAAAGAATATAAAAGAAATAGACCAAACGCTTGAAAAGATTAAGCAATGGATTCTTGAAATGCAGTTCGGAACAATTTCCATCGTAATTCAGGATGGAAAAATAGTTCAAACGGATAAAACAGAAAAATTCAGACTTAAATAGTTATAAAACTGACTGGACAACCAGAGGTTTTGCTAAGGCAAAAGGTCTTAACAAAAACTCTGGTTTTTTTTCTTTAAAATATATGGGCTGTTTTTATGGGAGAAAATATGGTTGATGGTCAGAACTACGAAAATCTGAAAAAATCTCATCCATGTTTTGGAGGACACATTAATAATGCTGGTAGAATACATCTTCCTGTAAGTCCTGGATGTAATATCGGATGTCGTTTTTGCGAACGTGCGTTAAATGATTGGGAAGACAGGCCTGGTGTTGCGGCTACGGTATTAAAACCGGAAGAAAGTTTAAAAATCATAGAAAAGGCATTGGAACTTAGCCCGGAAATAAAGGTTGCAGGAATTGCAGGTCCCGGTGATACGCTTGCAACAAATTATGCGTTGGAAACTTTTCGGCTTATAAAGGAAAGATATCCGAACTTAATCAAGTGTATGAGTACAAATGGACTTTTGCTTCCGGAATATGCAGAGCAGATTATAGAAATCGGGATTGAAACATTAACCGTAACGGTGAATGCAGTAGAACCTGAAATTGAAGCAAAGATAAACAAGTTCATTATTTATCACGGAAAACGTTATGAAGGTGTGGCGGCGGCAAAAATTTTGATTGAAAACCAGATTGCCGGCATTAAAAAAGTGGCGGAAGCTGGAATAACGGTAAAAATAAATACTGTTCTGATTCCTGAAATTAACGGTAACCATATTGGAGAGATTGCAAAAACTGTTTCAAATTTGGGAGCAAAAATATACAACTTGATTCCTTTGATTCCTCAGAACGACATGAAAAATATGAGGGCGCCAAGTTGTGCCGAATTGAATAATGCAAGAGAAGAAGCTGGTAAGTATATTGATGTTTTCAGGCATTGTCAGCATTGTCGTGCAGATGCGGCAGGAATTCCTGGAAAAACAGATATAAGCAAGGAGCTTTATTCTGCAAAACAGTATGTAAAGGAAACATTCAGTCACGGCTGATATATAAAAGGAGCTTGAAATGAGTGAAATAAGACAAATAGCAATTTACGGAAAAGGCGGAATCGGAAAATCAACAACAACTCAAAACCTTACAGCTGGTCTTGTTGAACATGGTAAAAAAGTGATGGTGGTCGGATGTGATCCTAAAGCTGATTCAACAAGACTTTTGCTTGGAGGACTTGCCCAAAAAACTGTTCTTGATACTATCCGCGATGAGGGTGAAAGCGTTCAGCTGGATAAAATTATGAAAACAGGTTTTGGAGGAACTCGTTGTGTGGAAAGTGGCGGTCCGGAACCTGGTGTAGGTTGTGCGGGGCGAGGAATTATTACTTCTATTTCCATGCTTGAAAATCTTGGCGCCTATACAGACGATTTGGATTTTGTTTTTTACGATGTTCTTGGCGACGTTGTTTGCGGTGGTTTTGCAATGCCAATCCGGGAAGGTAAGGCTAAAGAAATTTATATTGTTGCATCAGGTGAAATGATGGCTCTTTATGCGGCCAATAATATTGCAAAAGGTATTGCCCGTTATGCAAAAACAGGTGGTGCGCGTATAGGAGGAATTATATGCAACAGCCGCAATGTGGATCGCGAACTTGATTTGCTTCGTGCTTTCAGTAAGGAGCTTGGAACAAAACTTTTGTATTTCGTTCCCCGCGATAATATTGTTCAGCGTGCAGAAATCAACAAAAAAACTGTTATTGAATACAAACCGGATTCCAAGCAGGCGCAGGAATACAGAAATCTTGCAGAAGCTGTAATCAATAACACGGATTTTGTTGTTCCGACACCTATGACACAGGAACGCCTTGAAGAAATTCTTATGGAATATGGTCTTATGGATGCTCTTGAAGAGGATTACCAGATTTAGGACGGGAGAGATATGGCATATTTAATAGCTGTAGCATCCGGTGATGGTAAAAATATAGATTTGCATTTTGGACAGGCGGAAAGTTTTGATATTTATAAAGTAGATGACCTGAAAGTTTCGTTTGTTGAAAAAAGAGTTTATATACCAGAAAACGAGCCGGATGTTCCAAGAGAAAGTACGGCTTGTTGTGCCCATGCGGGCGCAAAAGTACAACTTTTAAGGGACTGCAGGGGAATAGTTGCAGCCCGGATTGGATTTAAGGTTCAAAAACAGTTTTCACAACTTGGCATTTCAATATTTGATGATTTGAACTGTTCAGTGAAAGATGCCTTGAAATCAATCTCAGAATATTTTTATAAATCAGACAATCACATAATTCTTACTAAGGAGATAAAAAAATGAAAAAAACTATTTTAGTAATAAGTTCAATATTGATATTTGTTTCATGTGTGGCAGCTGCAGGAAAGAAGAAATCTGATAAGCAGGTAATCAAAATAGCTTTTGCACAGGATGAAGGAATTATCAGTTATGTTGATGAAAACGACAATCTTACAGGTGAAGAAGTTGAAGTGTGGAGAGAAATCGCAAAACGTCTTCCGGAATATGAAATTAAATTCATTCCGACAAGTCAGGATGACCTTCGTGTAGGAGTTCAAACTGGAAATTATGATGGCTCTGTAGGAGATTTCTTTCTTTCAAGAGAAAGAATTGAAAAGTTTGAAATTCCGCGTGAACCGCTTGATTTCACTTGGACAGGAATGTTGATTCGCAAAGAATTTGCAAATGGTGTTTCATCTCTTAAAGATATTGCTGCAAAACAGAAGGAAGGTCTTAAAATTGCACCGCAGAATTCCGGATATGGTTCAACATACATTCTTGAAGTTTACAACGAAAGCAATCCTGCAATTAAACTTGAATTTGAAACAACTTCGGAACAGACGTGGTCGGTATCACAGAATTATGTAGGTGTAGGCCGCTACGGTGCAACTTGCGCTCAGAAAACAGATTATCAGACAAATTTCGTTTCACCGGACGGAGCATATCACGAATATGCTGACCAGGTAACATGGGTTCCTACTCAGAATGTGGGAGCATACACATTGTTCCGCAAAGGAATCGATCAGAAGTTTCTTGACCGCTATGTAGAAGTTCTTAAGAAAATCAAAAAAGAAGGAATTGCTTCTAAAATTTCACGCAAATTTTACGGATACGATGCATATTCTGGAGAATATGTAGATTTTGCAGATTAAAGAAAAATAAATTGAATGTTGCCTGAGAATTAATTTCAGGCAACTTGATTATTTGGAGTAAATATGCCGATTAATTTATCTTCCAGTTCACCGGAAATTCGTGAACGCAGGTTAAAATCCATAAGTTTTTTTCATGGAACTGCAACAGAACTTCATGAGAAATCTAAAGACGGTTTGTTGAAAGGAGAACCCCCTTGCTATGGACAATGCAGCGACTGTCAGGAATTTTGTGCAAATACGCTTTTAACCTTCGTTCAAGGTGCGGCAGTTGTATGTCATTCTCCGATAGGATGCTATTCTATTCAGGCTACAAGAGATAATGGCGGTCATGCATGTGCAAGAGACAGACATCTTCCTGAATTTAAATGCGAAACTATTTGTACAAACATTCAGGAAAAAGATACTGTATACGGTGGAGCGGAAAAACTTCGCAAAGCATGTTTTGAAGTTCATAAAAGAGCAAATCCGACTGCGATTTTTATTACAACATCATGCGCTTCGGGAATTGTCGGGGATGATGTGGAAAGCATTGCGATGGAAGTTTCTGATGAACTTGGAATTCCTGTGGTTCCGGTTTCCTGCGAAGGGTTCAAATCAAAAATCTGGGCTACAGGTTTTGATGCCGCTTTCCATGGAATTATGAAGTATATTGTAAAACCTCCGGTGAAACGAAGTAAAGATATTGTAAATGTTTACAACTTTCAGGGAAGTGACACCTTTACTCCATTGCTTTCAAAGTTAAATTTGAAAACACAGTATGTAGTTCCAATGAAAAGCATTCCTGAACTTGAAAAAATCAGTGAGGCCGCATGTTCTGCAAGTATGTGCGAAACTCTTGCAACTTATGTTGTTTCTGCTTTTGAGCAGTATTTTGGTGTTCCGGAAGTTAAGGCCGCTCCTCCTTATGGAATCAAGTGGACAGATAACTGGCTTCGCGAAGTTGCAAGGCTTACAGATAAAACAGATATAGTTGAAGATGTGATTGAAAAAGAACATCAGCGTATAGAAGCGCCTCTCAAAGAAATCAGAAAAAAACTTGAAGGAAAAACAATTTATGTAATGGCTGGTGACAGTTTTACAAATAATCTTGGTGCTGCATTAACAGATCTTGGTCTTAAAGTTATCGGAATTAATGCGCTGCATCACGATCAGAAAACTGACAGCGGAAAAGTTGATACTCTTGGTGGTTTAATTGAGAAAGTCGGCGATATAGACACTTTTACAGTTTGTACAAAATCTCCGTACATTATTGTAAAGGAACTTAAAAAACTGAATCCGGATTTTCTTCTTACCCGTCATGAAGGACTTACAATTCTTGGTTATAAACTGGGAATTCCTTCCACATTCGAAGGTGATGCAAACTTGAGCGCAGGCTACGACGGACTTCTAAGACTGGGAAACAGATTGTGGGAAAACTATATAACAAGAAAGTTTAATCAGAATATTCAAGAACATTCAAAGTTTCCTTATTCAGACTGGTGGATGAATCAGGAAGGAGCGTCATTATGAGTACATTGATTTCGCAGCCAAGATTTTCATGTGCACTTGCAGCGCAGCAGACAGTGCTTGCGATTCCTGGCGGTATTCCGATTATCCATGCGGGACCAGGTTGTTCCTCAAAGCAGTATATTTTTGCGGCGACGCAATCTGGATATCAAGGAGAAGGCTATGCAGGTGGAATACATGTTTCGTGTACAAATTCATCTGAAAAAGAAGTTGTTTTTGGCGGAGAGAAAAAACTTACTTCATTGATAGAAGGAACTCTTAAAGTAATAAAAGGTGACTTGTATGTTGCAATGTCCGGTTGTACTGCGGGAATTATCGGTGATAACACAACTGAAGTTGCAAGAAGTTTTGCGGATGAAGGTAAACCTGTCGTTGGAGTTGATTGTGCTGGTTTTAGAGGAAATTCTTATTTCGGGCATGAAGTTGTAGTAAACGGAATTATTGACCAGTATGTTGATTCTTTTTATCGGGACAAAAATCCTGAAGTTAAGGAAAATCTTGTAAATGTATTTGCTTCTGTTCCATATCAAGATACTTACTGGCGCGGTGATCTTGAAGAAATAAAGTCTCTTCTTGAAAAAATCGGACTTACAGTAAACATTCTTTTTGGTTACGGCAGTGATGGTGTTTCTGAATGGAAAAATGTTCCGAATGCAAAGTTGAATATTCTTATTGGTCCATGGGTAGGAAAGAAAATTGTTGAGCATTTGAAAACTAAATATGGTACGCCATATCTTCATTATCCGGAACTTCCTGTTGGTGCGAAAAGCACATCCCGCTTTTTAAGATTTGTAGGTCAAAGCTTGGATTTGAATCCTGCTGTTGTTGAGAAAGTAATAAAAAAAGAAGAGACAAGGTTTTATCAATACCTTGTTTCATTTGCGGATTTTGTTGCCGAGTACAAAGGGGCTCTTCCTTATGAACTGTATGTTGTAGGCGACGGGTTGTATTCGCTTGGAATTACAAACTTTCTTGTTAATGAACTGGGCTATATTCCGCAAGGAATTTATATTGATGATGATACTCCTAAGACGCATGAAGAAACTATAAAAGAAGAGTTTGCAAAACTTGTTCCAGGATATTCGGATGTTCTTCAATTTCAGGCTGATGGCGAACTTATTGTAAATGACATTGAAAAGAAAATTGGTGTTTCAAAAAAAGCTCTTATCCTTGGTTCATATTGGGAACATCAGGTGGCTGAGAAAACAAACAACTTTTTTGTAAGTCTGAGCATGCCGGTAATAAAGGAAGTGGTGACAAACGGTTCTTACGCAGGATATTCCGGCGGATTGTATTTAATAGAAAAAATCTATTCAAATACGTTCAAAAAGGCACGTTCTGCTCAAAATAATAGTGGAAATTAGTAATGCATTTTAAGTTAAAGTATTTTTTTCAGTACACTCTGAAGATTCTTCCGTATCTGAAGATAACTCTTGAATACGTTGCAGTTGCATTTGTGTTGGGAGTTGTAATCGGAGCGGTTCTTGCAATCTTCAAAATAGGAAAGAATCCTGTATTGAAAGCGATAGGAAATGTTTATACGGCGATATTCAGATCAATTCCTCCGATAGTTCTGTTGTTTCTTGTTTACTATGGATTGCCGCTGATAGTTCATGTAGATCATCAGAACAGATTGTTTTATGTTTGTGTAACTTTAACATTGTTAAGTTCCGCTGTGATTTCAGAAATAATGCGCAGCGCATATAATTCTGTTCCTAAGGGGCAATATGAAGCGGCAGTTACAATAGGACTTACTCCATTCCAGGCGCTCAGACGTATTGTTTTGCCACAGGCTTTGAATTACGCATTGCCAAACTTGTCTACAATTATTATCGGGTTGTTAAAAGACGGTAGTTTGGCTTATACGATTGGTCTTATTGATGTTTTTGGAAAAGCCAACACTTTGAACAACAGAACATTCAGTAAATATATACTGGAGATATATCTTTCTCTTACGCTTATCTATTGGGCAGTTGCTTTCATAATTGAAAGACTTTCTGCGATTATTGATTCAAAAGTTTCAAACAAAAAACTTATAAAAAAAGTAAATAAAAGATGTAAGGATGCTGACTAATGAATTTTGACTGGAATTTTGCTGGTGATACAATTATTACAGCTTTCCGTGGACTTCCTGTTACTTTGCTGATTGTAGTAATTGTTCTTTTTTTCTCTTTTATATTCGGATTTCTTGTTGCTTTGGGAAGACAGGATGAACAGACAGTTCTTGCGAAAATACTTTCTGTTTATGTAAGTTTTATCCGCGGAACCCCGTTTATGGTTCAGACATATTTGTTCTATATTGCGATTCCTACGGTTATTCAGAAAATTATTTTTGAAAAAAATATTAATTTCAACATTAATGTAATAAAAGGATATTGGTACGCATATATACTTTTGATTTTTTATTTTACAGTTCTTCTTTCAGAAATGTTCCGCGGTGGACTTAAAGCAATTGATAAGGGGCAGAAAGAAGCCGCACTATCAGTTGGAATGACTTCGTTTCAGGCTTATGTTAGAATAATTCTTCCTCAAGTTGTGGAACATTGTCTGCCGGTTCTTTGCAATCAGGTAACTGGACTTGTAAAAATGAGTTCACTTGCATTTGCCTTTGGCGTGCCGGAAATTACCGCACTTGCAAAAAATAATGCTTCAAGAAATCTTGGTTATGTTGAAGCGTATTTTGTAATTGCTGTCTTCTATATTCTTTTGAATCTAGGAATTGAACTGCTTTTTAAATTGATGGAAAAAAGGATTGCATTAAAAAAAACGGTTCAATCACATTTTTAATAAAATAAATATTCGCTTTATAAAAATAAAAAATAGCGTACACTTTTCAAGAATTTCTATTTTTTATGCAGATATTTCGGAACTAAAATATTCATAAATAATGCAGAATTATCATTCTAATTGTTAAATATTGCAAAATTTATTAAACTTAAAATGTTATGGTAATTAGTTCTATTGATTTAAAAGACGGACACGTTGTTCAGTTAAAAAATGGAAAAGAATTAGTTCTGCAGCGAGATGATGCAGACGCTCTTATAAAAGAATTTGATAAGTACGGTGAAGTCGCTGTTATTGATTTGGATGCTGCAATGGAACACACAAATCCAAAAGGCGACACCGTAAATACTCCGCTTTTGAAAAGCCTGCTTAGAAAAGGAAATGTTCGCACCGGCGGTGGCGTTCGTTCTGTAAAGCGCGCAAAACTTTTGATTTCGCTTGGAGCGGAAAAAGTTATTGTAGGCTCGTCTGCCTGGAAGAAAAACCCGGAAAATAACACGGACGTTCTTAATACAGAATTTCTGGAAGAACTTGTTGGTGCAATCGGAAAGCAGCGGATTATAATTGGCGTAGACGCTTTTAACGGAAAGATAGCTGTAAAAGGTTGGACAGAAACAATAGATGTTCCGCTTGTGGAAGGTGCAAAACTTGCAGAAAACTATTGCTCTGAACTTTTGTTCACCTGTGTGGAAAAAGAAGGCTGCATGCAGGGAACAAATCTTGAAATGGCAAAAGAACTTCGGAATGCGGTAAGTTGCCGGGTTGTTGTTGCCGGCGGAGTTTCTTCCGAAGATGAAATAGAAACACTTGAAAAAATGCATTGCGACGTTCAGCTTGGAATGGCGCTCTATACAGAAAAAGTTTCGCTTAAGAATTCTTTTATCCGCTGTTTGGATTGGAAAAAAACAAACGGAATGATGCCTGTTATCGCTCAGGATTTTAGAAGCCGCGAAGTTTTAATGATGGGTTTTGCAAATAAAGAGGCGGTTGAAAAATCTTTTGATACGGGAAAACTTACATTTTTCAGCAGAACCAGAAATTCTTTGTGGACAAAGGGCGAAACTTCCGGGCATTTTTTGGATGTTGTAAAAATGCGTGCCGATTGCGACCGCGATACAATTCTTGCAACTGTAAAACCGAACGGTGGAGCCTGTCATACAGGAAGCTGGACTTGCTTTGCTTCCGAACCTGATGAAAAATCTACATTGGAGCGCCTTTACGGAACAATTCAGGAACGTTTTGCAAATCCACGCCCAGGTTCATACACTGCGACTTTAGATGCAAAGCGGGTTCGCGAAAAAGTTGAAGAAGAAGCGGAGGAACTTTGCGAAGCCGACGGAAAGAACGAAGTTATTTGGGAAGCGGCAGATCTCTTGTATTTTGTAAGCGTTCTTATGTACAAAGAAAATGTTAACTGGCAAGATGTTTATGATGAGCTTGACAGAAGACACAAAGAAAAGTGATTCAGTCTTTGTAGTGTAGATGAATGCTTTTTTTTGAAAAGAAGAGGTGGCCATGATAAAAATTATAAAAGCAGAGGAAATTGACGGCGAATGGTTTTCCGGAAGAACATTTGGTTCTACAGATGAAACTGTTCACTCTGTAATAAAAGATGTTTCTGAAAATGGAGATATTGCTTTAAAAAAATATACTCAAAAATTCGATGTTTCTTCACCGGATTCATTTCTTATTGATGAACAAGAATTAAAAAATGCTGCTGAAAAACTGAAAAAAGAACATCCTGAAACATATAATGCAATCTGTTACTCTCATGAATTGGCTTTGAAATTTGCCTTGAAACAAAAAGAATCTTTTAATGATTTTGAAGTTGAACTTACTCCGGGAATGTTTACAGGTCAAAAAACGATTCCGGTTGAGCGTGCCGGCGTTTATGTTCCGGCCGGAAGATTTCCGCTTGTTTCTACCGTTGTAATGACTGTTACACCTGCTGTTGCAGCGTGCGTTAAAGAAATTATTTTGTGCACTCCGCCGCGTGTTCATCCGGATGATAAACTTGCCGCGGAAAAAGCCGGACTTGGAATTCCTGGAAAACCGTTTGTTGGCGGAAAACCTTATGCAGATGAAAATATTATGGCGGCCGCTTATATTTGCGGTGTAAAAAAATGTTATGCGTGCGGCGGCTCTCAGGCAATTGCGGCTATGGCGTATGGTACGGAATCAATTCCTGCTGTTGATGTAATTGTAGGTCCTGGAAATAAATTTGTTGCTGCGGCAAAAAAAGAAGTTTACGGAAAAGTCGGAATTGATATGCTTGCAGGTCCTACGGAAGTTTTTATAATTGCAGATGATTCTGCAAATCCGGAATGGGTTGCGGCAGACCTTTTGGCTCAAGCTGAACATGATGTTGTTGCGCAGCCTGTTTTGGCTACCAACAGCGAAAAACTTGCAAAAAGCGTAAGCGCTGAGATTGAAAAGCAGATAGAAAAACTTTCTACAAAAGTGATTGCGCGTCAAAGTATAGATAACTGCGGAAGAATAATAATTTGCGAAAATCTTGAGCAAGCTGCTGAATTTGCAAATTTAAAAGCGCCGGAACATCTTGAACTTGCAATGGACTGCGGAGAAAAAAGAGATAAAATTCAGAATATGGTAAGAAATTACGGTTCGCTTTTTATTGGTCATTATGCTGCTGAAGTTTTTGGCGATTATGCCGCAGGATTGAATCATACATTGCCTACAAGCGGATCTGCGCGCTTTACAGGCGGATTAAGTGTTCGGGTCTTCTTGAAAACAGTAACAACTTTGCGTGCAAAACCAGGGTCTGAAGGTATGATAAAAAGTGCGGAAGCGGCTGGTTTTCTTGGCGATGCGGAAGGTCTTGCGGCTCATGCTTGCGCGGCAAGAATAAGATTGGAAAGTAAAGAGTAGGGAAAAAATGAGAATTACAAAATTAGGTGAAGAAATATTGCGCAAAGTTGCGGAACCTGTAAAGCCGGAAGAAATAAATGATGAATTTCGTGCTTTTATAAACGAAATGTTCGAGGCAATGATTAGCGCTGACGGTGTCGGTCTTGCCGGACCTCAGGCAGGAATCAGCAAAAGAGTTTTTGTTGTCATAGCAGATGATGGTGTTCGCCGCGTTTTTATAAATCCGCAGATTATAAGTACAAGCGCTGATTTGTGCGATTACGAGGAAGGATGTCTTAGCATTCCAGGCGTTTACGAAAATATAAAACGTCCTTCAAAAGTTACAGTTCAGGCATTTAATGAAAAAGGTCGTCCGTTTACTTTGGAAGCAGACGGACTTTTAGCCAGAATTATTCAGCATGAAAATGACCATTTGGACGGATATCTTTTTATTGATCGCGGTGATTCCGATTTTGCAAAAAAAACAGTCGAACAGTTTAAGAAGCGCGCAGAACGGGCAGAAAAAAAACGGTTGGAACGGGAAGCTAAAGAGCGAAAAATTGCAGCAAAAAAAGCCGCAAAGAATAAATAATTTTTCTTGGAGAAAAAATGCTAAGAGTTTTATACGCTGGAAGTCCGGAGGCATCTGCAACAACTTTAAAACTGTTGAAAGAAAAAGAAACTCAATTTGGTTATAAGATTGTGGGTGTTCTTACAAATCCTCCCAGTGCAAAAGGACGACACAAGGATTTGATTCCTACTTTTGTTGCTCAGGCTGCAAATGAATTTGAAATTCCGGTGTTTACTCCGGAGCATTTGGATGCGGCGGCACGTGAGGAAGTTCAAAAAGTAAATGCGGATATTATGGTGGTATTTGCTTATGGTCATATTTTAGGACCAAAATTTTTGAATCTTTTTAAATTTGGCGTTTTGAATCTTCATCCGTCAGCTTTGCCAAAATATCGTGGACCAACTCCGATAAATGCCGCCATTTTGAACGGCGACAGCGAAACTTTTTTTACAATTCAAAAGATGAATTTGAAAATTGATGAAGGAAATATTCTTGCTCAAAAAAAAGTTTTGTTGAATGGTACTGAAACTGCCGGTTCATTATTAAATTCCGCAGCGGAACTTGGTGCGGAATTAATAGAAGAAATTCTTGGCAAAGTTTCAGAAAGCGGAAAAATTGATGAAGGTGTTCTTCAGAATGGCGATGCAAGTTATACTTCGTTTATAAAAAAAGAAGACGCAAAAATAGATTGGAATGATTCGTCTGATAAAATAGACTGCTTTGTTCGCGCTTTTAATCCTGAGCCCATAGCCTGGACGACGGAAAATGGAATTCCGTTGAAAATTATCTCAGGTATTCCGCTCTCGGAAGAAGAAGGCGGTTCTTTGTGCGCAGGCGTACTTTGCAAGGAACCTGGAAAGGTTGCGTTTTTTGCCAAGCAGAAAGGAATTCTTATAAAATGCGGAAAAGGTTTTTTTGCGGTTACAAAGTTGCAGCGGCAAGGAAAAAATGCTATGAATTATAAGGATTTTATGAATGGAGCAAAAGATTTTATAGGAAAACAATTAGGTTTGTAAAAATAATTTAATCTGATGCATAGCTAGGGGGGGGCGTTGCGGGGAACTCCCCGCTGGAGGGGTAGGCCGCAACATCGTGC
>CAYXDA010000022.1:0-19919 GCA_964463615.1 uncultured Treponema sp. | reverse complement strand
GCTTACAACAGAACTCCATCCTTTTACAATGGGAGTTTTTGTTTCTGTAGTTGTTGGGGTTGCACTGACAATGCCGATTTCTTCTGCAGCAATCTGTGCGGCTCTTGGACTTACCGGACTTGCCGGTGGCGCGGCAGTTGCAGGATGCTGCGCACAAATGGTCGGATTTGCAGTAATGAGTTTTAGAGAAAATAAATGGGGCGGACTTCTTTCACAAGGATTAGGAACTTCAATGCTTCAAATGCCGAACATAATAAAAAATCCTAAAATTTGGATTCCTGCAACATTAACAAGTGCAATCACCGGACCAATTTCAACTTGTATTTTTAAAATGTCAATGAACGGAGCAGCGGTTTCTTCTGGAATGGGAACTTGCGGACTAGTTGGTCAAATCGGGGTAATAACGGGTTGGTTCAGTCCAAGCCAGCAAGCAGTTGATTGGGCAATCCACAAAGCGGAAAAAGCCGGTGTTGCTGCAGAGCAAATTGCACAAATCACACAGGAAAGCCTTGCGATTCAACCCGGATTTTTAGATTGGTTCGGACTTTTAATGATTTGCTTTATTCTTCCGGGAGTAATTTGCTGGGCAATAAGCTTGCTTTTACGAAAAATCGGATGGATAAAAGATGGCGATTTAACTTTGCCAAACTAAAAAAAAGCAAAACCACTGCGACTTTTTTTATTCATTAAAGACGCAACCACGCCGTAAAAAACAATACTTGCGGACTTTCCGTCCGCAATATTTGCCATAGTACTTGTTAAAAACAAGTTTAAGAACAACATCGTCTAAAAAATTCAAAATACAACCGCAAACAAAACTTCCGCTTCTTTTATTTAATCGTGCAACAGATTTTACAATGTGATATGCTAACCTTATGGAAAATAAATCTCTTGTAAAAATAAACAATTGTAAAATAGAAAATAAAAAAGGAATTACGGTTCAAAACTTCAGTTGGGAAATGAAATCCGGAGAAGCATGGCTTGTAATTGGACCTAACGGCGGTGGAAAAGCAGATTTTTTGCAAGCCTTAGACGGAAATTTTGGCAAAAAAATCATTCCGAACATTCCAAAAAACACAGAAGATATCCCTTTTTATTCAAATATTTTTGAAAATTCAACAGAAACAGTTTCTTTGGAACGGGCAGCACGAATAATCCAGGAAGAACGAGAACTGGATGAAAGCGAATACTCCGAAGGCGGCATTGACCACGGACGAACCGGACGAATTTTTATTGCAGAAGGAATTGTAGGCAAAATAAAAAAAGGTTCGGAATTGCCGCCAATTTGCAAAGAACTTGATGCTTATCCGGAAATAAAACTTTGCGGCGTAGAAAAAATTCTTGACCGCGGAATAAAGTATATGTCCACCGGGGAAATTCGAAGAACATTGCTTGCCCGCGCTCTTGTTTCCAGAAAAAAACTTTTACTTTTAAGCGACCCTTTTGCTGGTCTGGATGCAGAAAGCCGTACAATCCTACTTGATTTTTTCAACACAATCGCTAAAAAACAACTTAATAGCCAAAATGACGACAACTCCACTT
The DNA here is from genome assembly GCA_964463615.1 of uncultured Treponema sp. Taxonomy (GTDB): domain Bacteria; phylum Spirochaetota; class Spirochaetia; order Treponematales; family Treponemataceae; genus Treponema_D. Next base: position 18,377 of record CAYXDA010000022.1, on the reverse strand, counting down.
TTCCGCATATTATTTTAAGCATGGAACGCTATGCAGAAATTCCAAGCGCAATAACAAATGTCCTTGAATTTTCAAAAGGCGCAGTTTCTTTTTGCGGAAAAAAATCTGATTACGAAAAAATACTCACAAAGCGAAACAGGGAAAATCAAACATCAAGAAAATCGGAATTCGAAAAATTTTCTGCTACCGTAAAAAAACTAAGCAATGATGTAAACATCGTTCTGGGAGTAGAAAATTTTCAGCCAAAGGACGATATTCTTGTAGAAATGCACAACGTTAATGTCGGCTGGGAAGAGCATAAAGTTTTACGGAACTTAAACTGGACTTTAAAACGCGGCGAACATTGGCTTATTCGCGGGCCAAATGGTTCAGGAAAAACAACGCTTTTAGAATTGATAACCGGCGACAATATGCAAGTTTTCAGCAATGATATAAAAATTTTCGGTGCAAGACGAGGTTCCGGCGAAACAATTTGGGAAATCAAACATAGATTAGGAATTGTTTCCTACAGGCTGCACGTTGAATACAGAATGTTAGGCGGAACACCTTTAAGAAACGTTATTATAAGCGGATTCCACGATTCAATCGGAATGTACGAAACTCCTACAGACTCGGAAATTGCCGCTGCGGAAGAATGGCTAAAACTCGGCGGTTTTGAAGGACGCGGAAACGACGCTTTTGGAGATTTAAGCTACGGCGAACAACGCGCTGTTTTAATTCTTCGCGGAGCAGTAAAATGTCCACCAATTATGATCTTGGACGAACCTTGCCATGGCCTTGACGAAACAATGCGGCAAAGAACATTGGATTTACTTAATATAATTGCAGAAACCGGAACCACAACATTTTTACACGTTACGCACGAACCAAGCGAAGTTCTACCTTGCGAAAAACACGTTTTAGAACTACATCCAGAAGAAGAGCCAATGTATAAAACAATCGAATTATAACCGGAGTTCAAAATGAAAAAAAACATTGCAACATTTCTTGTTTTACTGCTATTTGCCGCAAATGCAACCTCCGCAACAAGAAAAAGCAAAGATTTTAACGGAACAATAAAAGAAGAGCAAAAAATCTCTTACAAACAAAAAAATCCAGAAGGGGAACCTGTAGAAATGCAGGAAATCTGGGGCTGGGTTATGCAAAGCCGCATTGAAGAACTCGATAACAAATATCCGCTTACAGACATAGGATTTTTTGCCGCCGATGTTGACTGTTACGGAAATTTAGCAAATATTCCGGACAGAAGCAAATTGGCAAATTTTCCCGGCAGAGTTCATCTTGTAATTGTTTGCGACAGCAAAAGCCTTACTCACTTTGTATTGGAACCAAAATACGGACTTACCGACAAAATGATTCAAGATATTATGCAAGCCGCAAAACCATTTGACGGAATAAACGTTGATTATGAATTAATTCCGGGAAAAGACGCAACCAACTTTTTAAACTTCCTGACAAAACTAAACAAAGAATGTAAAAAACAAGGAAAAATGTTTACAGTTTGCGTTCCTGCGCGAGTAAAAACAATCAGCGATGATATCTTTCCATACAAAAAAATCGCAGATTTATCTGACCGCGTTATGATTATGGCTTACGATGAGCACTGGTCAACCAGCAAACCAGGCGCAATCGCTTCTATGAATTGGTGCAAAAAAATCGCAGATTACGCCGTGACAGTAATTCCACAGGAAAAACTTGTTATGGGCTTGCCATTTTACGGCCGCAGCTGGTCAAACGAAAAAACTGCGCAGGCCTGGTATTTCGAAGGCGTAAACAGAATTATAGATGAACATAATTCCGGAAGAGTAAAATACATAAACGATGTTCCAAGCGTAAACATCACAATGAAAGTAAAAACGAACTTTTGGTTTGAAGACACTTACTCAACAATTGCAAAAATGCGCCTTTACAAAGCAACAGACATAAACAAAATTGCTTTTTGGAGGATTGGCCAAGAGGACAAAAACGTCTGGTCTTGGATAAAAATTTCAGAACAAACGGAAACTGAACAACCGGCACGCTAACAACAAAAAAACAGCCCTTTCTAAAAAAAAATCGCCAAAGTCAAAAGCAACAAGCAAAAACACCAAGCCGCCGACTAAGGCGAAGTAAAAAAAACTTTCACACTATTTGTAGATTTTTTTTACGGTTTCAACTTTTATCATATTTGTATTGCCGCTCTTTGCACCGATTTTTCCACCGGTAAGCACAATATTGTCACCAACGTTCAGATTCAGCATTTTTGCAGCGCGCTGAATCGCATAAAAGAAAAGAACTTCTATAGAATCATAAGTTTCACACAAAATCGGAATTACGCCCCAAGAAAGCGCAAGTTTGCGATAAACCTTTTCCGAAGTTGTAGAACCAATTATTTGCACAGGAGCGCGGAACCGGCTTACCATTCTGGCAGTAAGTCCGCTAAGCGAATTTACAACAATGCACTTAGCGCCAACCTCAATCGCCATCTGACAAGTAGAATGGGAAATCGCGTCCAAAATATTCCTGTTAATAAATTCCGTATCATGAAAGCGTTTTACATAATTAATATGCTGTTCTGTATATTCCGCAACTTCCGACATTGTTTTTACCGCTTCAACCGGATATTTTCCGGCAGCAGATTCACCAGAAAGCATAATTGCAGAAGCGCCATCATAAACAGCATTTGCAACATCCGAAATTTCCGCACGCGTAGGACGAACATTCGTAATCATAGACTCAAGCATTTCTGTTGCAATAATTACACGTTTTCCCAAAAGCCTGCATTTTTGCTCAATTTCTTTTTGTACAACAGGAACTTCCATGAACGGAATTTCCACGCCCAAATCGCCACGTGCAACCATAATTCCATCCACAACAGAACTGATTTCTTCTATATTATGAACACCGGCGCTATTTTCAATTTTTGCAATAATATCAATATCTTTTCCGCCATGCTCATTTAAAAATTCACGCATAGAAAGAGCATCCTGCTTTGAAGAAACAAACGAAGCCGCAACAAAATCAACATCATTTTCAATTCCAAAAAGCAAATCGCTTTTATCCTGCTCGCTTAAAAACTCATTATGCAAAACCTTACCGGGAAAATTCATACTTTTCTTATCAGAAAGAACACCGCCCGTCATAACCTTTGTAACAACGTCAGATTCTTTTACTTCCGTCACTTCAAAAACAACAAGCCCGTTGCAAACAAGAATTTTATCGCCTTTTTTTAAATCCTTAGTAAATTCCTTATAACTTACAGAAACCCTAGAATCATCGCCCTCTATATCTTCCGCCGTAAAAGTAAAATTCTGCCCTTCTTTTACAGTAACGCTATGTTCTTTAAAAGTTCCGATCCTGAATTCCGGACCTTTTGTGTCCAACATAATTGCAAGCGGAATTTTCAGTTCATTGCGAACCTCTTTTAATGTATTGATTTTTTTCAAATGCTCTTCGTGTGTTCCATGCGAAAAATTAAGCCGGGCTACATTCATTCCCGCCTTACACATTTCCTTTAAAACTTCCTTGCTTTCACTTGCAGGTCCAATTGTACAAATTATTTTTGTCTTACGCATATTTCAATAAGTATACCCATAATTAAAAAAATTGAAAATAAAAATCTGTTTATATGTTTACAAATTATTATACGGAGCTTCCGCGCTAATGCGCGTCGGGCTTTTCGGGGTTCCGGCTTTCGCCTCATTCCTGAGTGTTGGTTGTTTCGAGAACCTCAACCACCAAAACTCAGGAACGGCTTCGCCGCCCCTACAATCCCTAAGCCAAAAGAAAGCCGCACTCTATAAAATCCACATTTTTAAAATCTTGACAATTGCTACAATTTACTATAATAATTTCAATATAAAAAGGCTTTTCATTTCTTTTAATACCGTTCAAATCATAAAAAATCAGTCATACAAAGAAATTCTGGAACACTTGAAAAGCCTGGGGAGTTTTCATGTTCAAAAAACAATTCTTTAATCTTTTTGCCGCCCTTACTGTCTTTACGCTTTTTTCTTGTTCATCTCAGCTTGAAAAATCATCTTCCTTGCAGTTTGCTTACTCCGGCAAACAAGTTGCAAAATTTGCAGGCAATCCAGAAAGCAACTATAAGTTAAAATTGAAACTTTCCGGTGACTACAAAGCAGAAAAAGAACTTACAATTTCACCTGAAGCAAAAGAACCGGTTTTTACTTTTGAAGATTTATCAGCCGGAATGTCTATTACAGCAGATGTTTTTATTTATGAAAACAAAATATTACGCTACACAAAATCTGATTCCATCAAACTGAATTCCGGAGTAAACACTCTTAATCTTGAACTTGCAAAATATGTTTCAACTCCAAACGTGTACATAGAAAACTACGAAAATCAATATACTATTTCTTTAAAACAATTTCTTTCCGAATCTGAAGAAAGCTCACAAATAGGCGAAACAACACAACAGGAATTTGTTTATACCTTTGACAGCGACGGAAACCTTTGGACTGCAACTCAAGATTCGCTTAACAAATATTCAATAGACACAACTATAGGTCTGTACAAAGAAAAACCTGAAACCACCATATCTCTTACCAGCTACAATAATGAAGTAGTAAATGACATTAGTTACGATATTAACACAGGTTTTTTATACATTGTTACAAGAAACAGTTATATATATGCTTTAAATCCAAACGAATACACGCCAACAGAAGACAATGCAGAATACAAAATATATAGAACAGAGAATGAATATTCCCTTCCTAGCGAAGGATTTGCAAACCAGATTGCCGTTTACAACAACACAGCCTACATTACAGAAAAAGACCTCAATGCAAATACAAAAATTTACAAAGCAACTGTAAACTTTTCAGAAAACGAAAATGAAACTTATATCCTTACTTTTAATACAGAAGAAACACCTATTAAAGATATTTCTTCTCTTGATATTTTAGCAAATCATGAAACAGAATCCGTTTATATTGCCGATTTACAAATTGGCGATGGACTTGGAAACAACACAACAACACTTTATGCGTTGACCAGGGAATATACAAGTTTCATAGGCAACACTTACGAAGAAAACAGCCCTGTTCTATCCCCAGAAACGGTTTACAGCCGCGGAGCATTAGTTGCAATAGACCTTTCTGACGTAACATCTTCTAGCCCAACATACGGCTGGAGCACAACAACAAAAAATTTATCCATACAAGGCCCGAACGAAGACTTTTATCCTGGATTTTTATGTGCGCCAAGCAATTCTTCTGATAACGTAGAATTTTACGGTCCTACAAAATTTGCGGCTCTTGTTCCAAAAAAACTTATTATTCTTGACGACGGAATTACTTGTAACGAGCAAGAGAATTCTTTTAAGAATAAAGACAGTCTTGTAGAATTTGATATTGCAAAAAAATCGCTAAGCAGAACAAAAGAAAATCTTAAAGTATCAAAACCAGATGCAAGTTCATTTACAATAGAAGAATAAGCGGTAAGCAATGTTTTCAAAAAAAACGCCAGAAATTTCAATATGCATTCCCGTTTGCGGTACAGAAAGTGTTCTGCTTTCTTGCCTGAAAAGCATTGCGTTAAATTTTAACGAAAACACTTCTTTTAGCGCTGAAATCATTGTTGTAGATGACAGCGGAAATTCACAAAAAGCAGACAAGTTTGCATCAAAAGATTTTCAATCGGTCAGGAAAATTATAAAAACATTTAAAAAAGAACATAAAAAACAAAAAATCGGAATAAAACTTATTGAGCACGAAAAGAACAAAGGAATCTTAGAAGCGCGGCGAACGGCGGTTTATGCGGCAGAAGGCAACTACATTATGTTTGTTGACAGCGATGATTCTTTGCCTTTGGGCGCAATAAAAACACTTTTTGACACAGCCAAAGAAACTTCGGCAGATATTGTGCAAGGAAAAGCTAATATTTGCGTAAAGGGGCGTTGCGGGGATTTTTCCCCGCTGATGGGGGTGTCGGCGCAACAGAGTGCGCCGCAGGGGGAAGGCTTTCCCCCTAAAATTAAAAAGCGAGCGGAAGAAACTGACGAAAAGGCAAATCATTTTTTTGCGGGCGAACTTTTTAACAGGCAAATTTTTGATGAATTTTTGCTTAAAAAAAATATTCCTGGTTATTTGTGGGGAAAAATTTTTACGCGAAAACTTTGCATTTGCGCATTCGAAAATATTCCCTTAGTTTTTTGCAGTTTTGGAGAAGATCTTTTGCTTTTCTTTTTTTTGTCGTTTTTTGCACAAAAATATATTGGAATTGAAAAAATAACTTACAATTATAATATAGATACAGGAATTTCTTCTTTTAAGACAATTACTTCGCTTGAAGAATGGGAAAAAATTTGTTCAACAGCCAGCGTTTTTACAATTTTGCTTAATTGGATTGAAGAAAATAAAGACAAACTTACAACAGAGGAAGTGGAAACAGTAAAAAAATCTACCAGATGGTATGCGGCAAATAATCTTGCACAGTTAAAAAAAACAGTTGCGCCGGAATTACAAAAAGATGCATTAAAAATGCTTTGTGATTTCTGGGGTGAAAATATGATAAATAATTTACAATAACGGAGCGAACATGAAAAAAATTATTTTTATTTTTGTGACAGCAGTTTTGCTGACAACTAGTGCTGTGGCACAGAGCGCAGAAAAAGTTTCCAAAATTTTGGAGAGCGAAGAAATTTCAAAGGGTCAAGCTTCTTATTTTTCTTGCGTCTATAAAAATCTTGCAGAAGAAAATATTTCTGAAAATGAGGCTTTTGATATCCTTGCACAAAAAAATCTTTTTGCAGAAAACGAAAATGCAGACGAAAAAATTTCGCTTTCAAAAGCGTGCTATTTAATTTCGGAGACATCTGGTATGAAAGGCGGAATATTTTATTCTATTTTTAAGTCGGCACGATATTCGTTCCGCGAATTCAAGGCACTAGGAATCATTCCGAAAAATGCGGAACCGGCTCAAAATGTAAGTGGAAGCGATTTTATTGCTTTATTAAACGGATTCGACAAAAAAGGAAAAACAAAATGATGAAAAAATTATTCCAACAAAAGCTTGATTTATTTGAACGAAAACAGCGGAAATCTGTTATTTTTACTACGCTGAACAGTCGGTTTGCTTTATTGATTGCTTTTATATTGATTTTCTCTTCTGCTGTATTTGCGTTTGATTTTGGCGGAACCTTAACAAATGATTCTTCTTTTCAAACTTACAAAGATGGCGATTTTAATATTGATCAAAAAAATTCTGTTTCTATTTGGGCTAGACATAATTTTGATAAAACAGGAGCAAATTATTTTTCGGTTGAAGGACTTTATAATTTTGAGGGCGATTTCAATCAGGAAGACGATGACAGCAAATACACAAATGCGCTTGATATAAATCTTCTTAAAATAAATCTTTTTAAAAAATTTGATTCTACAAAAAACCAGCCGAAACTGAATTTTGAGGCAGGACGTTTTTATTTTTCTGATTTAAGCGGATTGATTTTTACACAAAATGCAGACGGAGCAAAACTTTCGTTCCAAAACAATTATTTTAAGATTTCGGCATACGGCGCATATACAGGAATTTTGAATGCAATTAATACAAAAATCATTTCTGCAAATCCTGCAGAACTTTTAATCAACGGAAAACAGCCTGCGGTTCAAGATGTATCCAAAACTTTTATTGCTGATAACACCAAAATTTATGATTTGGCAGAAAAATATTTGATTGCAGACGCAACTTTAAGTTTTCCTTATTTTATAGCAAACCAAACAGTTTCATTTGAATTTTTGGGCGCATTCAGACTTGAAGATGACAAATACAACAGAATGTATGCAACTTTAAGTTTTGACGGACCGATTTACAATTCGCTCTTTTACGATGTTTCTTCAACTTTTGAATTTTTGAACTACAAAAATGACGATAAAAGCGGAAAGTCAAAAACTGAAAACGAGGTCGCAAACCTTTCGAAAGTTGGGCTGACTTATTATTTTAAAAATGCTTCTGTTGGAATAAACGGACTTTACGCATCCGGAAATCAAGGCGAACTTTCGCCGTTCATCGGATTTTCTAAAAACACTTCAACATATTCGCTCCAAGAATTTTTGTATACGGGAATTGCAAAAATCGGTGCAAACGCGCGGTTTACTCCGCTTGAAAATCTTTTTGTTTCTGCAAATTGTGCTACAGTTTTTAATGCGCTCAGCGGCAACAACAATGAAAAGATGGAAAAAATTGAGTATTACGGATTTGAATACGCTGTTGGCATTACTTGGCAAGTGAAAAGCGATTTTCAACTTGGAATTACAGGAAGTCAATTTTTTGACAAAGACAATTCAGATTTAGCAAAGAAAACTTACTTGAATTTGCATGTGGCATTGGCATTTTAACGGAGGAATATTATGAAAAAAATTGCAGTTTTATTAGCAGCTTTTATCAGCAGTTCATTTTTATTTGCGGCGGATTTTACAGCAAAAGTTGTTTCTGTTTCTGGAAAAGTTGAAGTTTTAAAAGGAAACGAATGGAAACCTTTAGCCGCGGGCGATTCGCTGCAAATCGGTGATACAGTTCAAACTGGATTCAGAAGTTCTGCGGTTTTAAATATAAAAGATTCAACTGTAAATGTTACAGCTTTAACAAGAATGACTGTTGAGCAGCTTTCTGAAACTTCAGAAAAAGACAATGTCCGCGTTTTTGTAAAAACCGGTGGAGTAAGTTCCAATGTGCAAAAATCAAATGGAAAGAAAGTAGGATTTACCGTGCGAACACCAGTTGCAACCGCTTCTGTTCGCGGAACAGAATTTTCTGTAGAGAATACGTTCGATGCAACGCAAGTTAATACAACACGAGGGAAAGTTGCGGTTTGGAACGGAAATAATTCGGAAAACGTTTCATCAGATGCAACTTCTTCTGCGGCTGAAAGCAATCAAAATAACGAAGGTGAAGAAAATAACACGAATGCAAATGATTCGTCTTTTGAAAATGCGCCGCACGGAGCGTTGACTGTAGCGCAAAACCAGGGAACAAATCTTGATTTAGGCGGAAATGTTTCTTCGCAAAGAGAAAATGCGGAAAACAGAGCTCATGGAGATGTTGGCAGAGGAATGGGAAACCCTACAGACAAAAATACTGCGCAAAATCCGAATACTCCAAACGTAAATACAATCGGAACTTCGGCATCGCTTATAGTAAATATAACTGTCAAAGAATAAAAAATGTGGTTAAGCATAGTCAAAACCACTCAATTTCAATTTTATTTTGGTCATTTTGGCTATGCTTAATGACCACTTTTATTTATGTTAAAATCTAAAAAATCACGCACTTTTTTTTTGATTCTTGTTATTGTTGCTTCTGTTTTTGCAGGTGTAAGCGGGCTTAAGGCTCTTGGACTTTTCGAAAAATTTGAGTACAAGTTTTACGATATTCTTCTTTCTTTTAAGAAAACTCCGGAAGAGCGGAAAGAAATTTTACTGATTGATATTGACGATCTTGCGCTTGATCAAATGGGAAACTGGCCATGGACGCGCGACAAAATAGCCGATTCTCTTTTGTATATGCGCGAACTGGGAGCAAAAACTGCGGTTTTCGATATTGAATATCTTTCGCCATCTCAAGAATCTGTTGATTTTAACTTGTATCAAAAAATGCTGAACAACGGTTCGGCGAGCAAAGAAGATATAAAAAATCTTTTTATTGATAACGATGATTATTTTGCGCGAACTCTGCAATTCTTCGGAAATTCCTATTTAACTGTCAATTCCGGTAACCTTGCAATAAATTATGATGAAAAAGAACTTTCCTATGCAAAAAAACGTTTTTTATTTGAAGCAGAAGACGATAAAAATCAACTTGTAAAAAAGCACAGCTCAAAATCGTACTCCGAATTTTCGCCTGCAATGTTCAGTTTTATTTCGCGCGCAAAAGGTGCAGGTTTTACAAATGTAACAATTGATTCCGACGGAACAAGACGACGAATTCCACTTTTTATAAAATATGACGATGGTGTTCTTGCACAACTTTCACTTGCCCCGCTTTTAAAAATATTAAATCCTGAAAAAATCAGAATTGCAAAAAATCACATCATTTTGGAAAATTGCGAAAATGAAGTTTTAACCGGCAAAGAAAAAGAACCAGCAGAAACATCAAAAAGAACAAAACAGACAATTAAAATTCCAATAGGAAAAGACGGAACAATGCTTATAAATTGGCTGAAAAAGCCTTTTGCAGCAACAAAAATTATTACAAACGAAGACGGAACTACGGAAGAAATTATTGATGATGAAAAAACTTCGTTCACTCATTGCTCTGTTTTCTATCTTTGGAATTTAAGTGAACTTGAAAAAGCGATTATAAGCGGCCTTGACTCTTTAAGAAATTCTATTCCGCCTGCAAAAACAGCAGACACAACTTTCGCATCATTAACTTCTGAACTCTTAAAAAATTACGATGAAATCACAGAATACAAAAACTATATTTTATCCGCAATGAACGGATTTAACGAAAATGGAAAAGCTGTTGGCGGCAATATCGAAGATGAAACTTTTTCAGAATATTTTTCGTTACGCCAAACTTTTTTTGAAAATCTTACAGATTTTGCGAACAGCGACATTTTTGCAAACGAAATAAATTCGCTGGCAGCGAACAACTTTCAAGCCAAAATAATTTCGCTCGCAACTGATTTTTGCAACAACCTTGAGACATACATCCTCTACTTTGCCGAAATGCAAAAAATGTTCAGCGGAAAATTCTGTATAATCGGAAATACAGGAAGCGGAACAACCGATTTAGGCTCAACGCCATTTCAAAATTCTTATCCGAATGTTGGAACACACGCAAATGTTTACAACACAATAATGACACAGGATTTTATTAAACCCATAAATTGGGTTTGGGCGGCAATTGTCAGCGCAATTCTTGCTTTAGTCGCTTTTGGCACACACAAAAAGCAAAAAGTTATAATTCAAAGTATTTTTGGAATCGCTCTTTTGGCGGTCATTATTATTGTTCCGATTTTACTTATGTATTTCGCAGGAATTTACATTCCGCTTACAAGTCCAATTTTAATTTCAATTCTTTCATACATTATTATTATGGCATTTTCATTCCGTTCTTCTGAAAAAGACAAAAAATTTATTACGGGCGCATTCAGCCAATGTCTTTCAAAAGATGTTGTAAATGAAATAATAAAAGATCCAAGCAAACTTGTTCTTGGCGGAAAAAATTATAAAATGACTGCACTTTTTACAGACATTGAAAAGTTTTCAGGATTTTCGGAACTTTTAAGTGCGGAAGAACTTGTTTCTCTTTTAAATTATTATCTTACCAAAATGAGCGAAATTATAATCGCAGAGCATGGAACTGTTGATAAATATGAAGGAGATGCAATCGTAGCCTTTGTAGGAGCGCCAATCCCGATGGACGACCACGCATGCAGAGCGTGTACCGCTGCTCTAAAAATGAAAAAAGCGGAAACGCTAATTAACAAAGAAATCTATAAAATTGCAGAAAATTCCGAATGTCCGGCAGATATTCCGGAAACGCTTTTTTCTGCATTCAAAATTATGGTCAACCATAATCGCCGAATTTTTACAAGAATCGGATTGAACTCCGGAGAAATCGTTGCAGGATTTATGGGAAGCGACAACAAGAAAAATTACACTGTAATGGGAAACAATGTAAATCTTGCAAGTCGACTTGAAGGTGTAAACAAACAATATTCAACCGGCGGAATTTTAATAAGTGCGGCAACAAAAAATGATTTGGATGAACGGTTTATTGTAAGAAGCCTTGACAGAGTTCAAGTTGTAAACGTAAAAACACCAATAAGATTATATGAACTTCTTGAATTCAAAAGCGAAGCAAGCGAAGAATTCTTAAATTATGTAGAAAACTGGGAAATCGCAATAAATCTTTTTGAAAAAAGCGACTACGAAAAATCGCTAGAAATATTCAAGACGCTTAGCGAAAAAAATCCAAACGACAGAGTTTGTAAATATTACATTTCTCTTTTGGAAAATTTCTTTACAAAAGGCATCTTTCCAACATCAAAAGACAATATTGGAGTTGCCTTCAATCCGGAAAATCCAGCAGAAATGGACAAATCCTGGATTGGCACAGAAAAAGAAATCAAAGGAACTTTTACACTGCTGCAAAAATAAAAAATTGTAGAAATGTGTTTTTCAATTTTAAAATTCGCAATAAGTTTCGTCTGGTTTTTCTTCTAACCAAAGGGAAAGTTCTTCTACAACTTTAGAAATTTTTTGTTTTCTGGATTTTCCTGTAATCGAACATTCCCAAACGATTGCGACTCTGTAAAGATTTGCCAAATATGTTTTTACAATTTCTTTATCCCGGTTAATATTTCGCTCAATTTTGTTTTTCCAGAATTCTGTATTAGTTTTTGGAATACGAAATTTATTGCAATTTTTATGGCCGTGCCAAAAACATCCGTTTATAAAAATTACAGCATTAAAATGCGGCAAAAGAATATCTGGCGTGCCTAAATATCGCTTATCATTTTTCCTGAATCTAAATCCGGCTTTAAAAAGCGCACTGCGCAAGAAAATTTCCGGCTTTGTATCTTTGCTATGAATTTTAGCCATATTTGAACTGCGCGCTTCCGGAGTCATTTTATCCATTATAATTCAATTATAGCATAAAAAAATTACGCTGTAATCAAAACAAATGACTACCGCAATTTTCAATTTAATAAACTTTTACAAAATTTTAATCAACCATAATTGAGGCAAAACCACGACCGCAAAAAATGCCAGACTTATCAAAGTAAATGTTTTTATAAAGCGAATCGTATTTTTACTTCCTGGAAATTCACGGTTATAAATCCGCAAATTGATTACACTTGCAAGACTTCCAATAATAGAACACAAGCCGGCACTGTCAAGTCCGTACAAAAGCGCTCTTAAATTATGTTCTGTTCCACCAGAAAATGGCCACAAAACGATACTTGCAGGAACATTGGAAATCAACTGGCTTAGCAAAATACTCCAAACATACTCATGATTTTTTACATTAAAGGAAAGAAAATTTGAAACCGCTGAATTTCTGCAAATTGAAGAAGAAAATATAAAAAAGCATAAAAATGTAAAAAGAAGAACATAATCTGTTTTTAAAAGAATTTTTCTGTCAAAAATAAAAAGCGAAAGCGCCACAAATAAAGTAACCAACGGCCAGAATTTTATTCTTGTTACAATAGTTATAATTACAAGAATAAATAAAGACATATACAAAATACGTTTTGGTCTGCGTTCCTTTTTCCATTCAGGCGCAATTTCTTCTTTTTGAATCTGAATTTCTTCATTTTCATTTCTGCAAAACAGAATCAAAATAAAAATATACAGAAGACAAAAACTGAAAATCCATAACGGCAGCATAATTTTTATAAAATCAAACGCATTTATTCCGCTCTGACTAAAAATGTAAAGATTTTGCGGACTTCCAAACGGCGTTAAAAGAGAACCTCGTATTGCAGCAATATTTTCAAAAGTTAAAACCGGGAGAATATACTTTTCTTTTCCACCTGCCCTGAACAAAAAAATCGTAAGCGGAACAAAAATAATCAATGAAACATCGTTCGTAACAAACATTGAAGTAAAAAAAACTCCATAAACAAAGAATGTTGCTAAAGAACGGATTTTTTTCAGATTTGAACATTTTTTTAACAGCGGAGAAAATATATTTTCACTCTTAAAACCTTCAAGAACAGTTAAAAGCATGAAAAGTGTAGCAAGTGTTTTCCAATCAATTCCATTTAAAAGTTCGCGGCTTGGCGGAGTTATAAAAAGTGAAATCAACGCTACAAAAAACGAAACCGTGAACATTGGTTCTTTTTTTAGAAATTGAAAAATTTTCATACATCAAATGATAGCGAATTTAAGCGGATTTTTCTTGCCTATTCGCAAATTTCTTATTTATATTTTAAATAATATTAAAAATTTACGAGGTGTTTTTCAAAAATGGCAAAACATGAATTTCAAACAGAAGTAAATCAGCTTTTACAATTGCTTATTCATTCTTTATATTCAAACAAAGACATTTTTTTGCGCGAAATTATTTCTAACGGCAGCGATGCATTGGATAAGCTAAAATATCTTACAATTTCTGACGAATCTTACAAAAACATCAAGTTTGAACCGCGTCTTGATATTTCGTTTGACGAAAAAAACGGAATTCTTGTTGTTCAAGATACTGGAATCGGAATGAACGACGAAGATTTGCAGAACAACTTGGGAACAATCGCACGTTCCGGAACAAAGGCATTTCTTTCAAAACTTACAAATGAAGCGTCTAAAAATTCCAATTTGATTGGACAGTTCGGTGTTGGTTTTTATTCTGCATTTATGGCAGCTAAAAAAATTGACGTTTACACACGAAAAGCAGGCAGTGACGGAAAAATCTGGCACTGGGCGAGCGATGGAACAAACTCTTACGATTTGGACGAAGTCAGCGCGGAAAGCGAAGTTGCAAAGAAATATGGTTTTGACAAGGCGGAAACAACTGGTTCTGCAATCGTAATGACATTGAACGACGACAGCAAAGAATACGCAAGCCGCTGGAAGATTGAAGAACTTGTAAAAAAATATTCCGACCACATTGCGTTCCCGATTTATCTTCATTACGAACAAAACAAATATGACGACAAAGGAAACGTTACTTCAACAGAAAGCAAAGTTGACCAAGTGAACAGCGCAAGCGCTCTCTGGAAGCGCTCAAAAAGCGAACTTAAACCTGAAGATTACAACGAATTTTACAAAACAATCGGACACGACGGTCTTGATCCGCTTTTCTACGTTCATACACATGCGGAAGGAACTTTGGAATACACAACGCTTTTCTTTGTTCCGCAAGTTGCTCCCTTCGATATGTACCAGGCGGACTACAAAAGCGGCGTTAAACTTTATGTAAAGCGCGTTTTCATTACGGACGACGACCGCGAACTTTTGCCGGCTTATCTTAGATTTGTGCGTGGCGTAATCGATTCAGAAGATTTGCCTTTGAACGTTAGCCGCGAAATCTTGCAGCAGAACAGAATTCTTGAAAATATCCGAAGCGCGTCTGTAAAAAAATTGCTGGGCGAATTCAAAAAACTTGGCGAAGAAGCAGACAAAGCAAAACAAACTGAAGAATCAAAGCGAACAGACGAACAGAAAGCGGCGATTGAAAAATGGGAAAAGTTTGTAAAGAACTACAACCGCCCGATGAAAGAAGGCTTGTACAGCGATTACGCAAACCGCGACGAAATTGCAGAAATCGTACGGTTCAAATCAACTGATGCAAGCGGAACCGGCGACGGAAACTACACAACTTTTGCCGATTACGTAAAGCGAATGAAGCCAGAGCAGAAATCGATTTTCTATATCACCGGAAGCGACGAAAAGAACTTGCGCGCAAATCCGCTTTTAAAGGCTTATGTTGAAAAAGGCTTTGAAGTTCTTGTAATGGACGACGACATTGACGAAGTTGTAATCGGCGGTTACGGAAAATACAAGGATTACGAACTTAAAGCCGTAAACCGAAGCGGAAGCGACGAAGATTTGGGAATCAACAAAGAAGAAGCAAAAAAGAAGGAAGAAGAATTCAAACCTGTTACCGAAAAGATTAAAAAGGCTTTGGGCGATAAGGTTAAGGAAGTTCGACTTTCTAAAACTTTAACCGGCGATAATCCAAGCTGTATTGTTGTTGATGAAAACGATCCTAGCTGGCAGATGGTTCAGATGATGAAAGCAATGGGACAAAACAGCCCGGATTTGAAACCAATTCTTGAAGTGAACGGCGACAATCCAATCGTTTCAAAACTAAAGGATGAAAGCGACGAAAATGTAATCGCAAATATTTCTGAAGTTTTGCTCGACCAGGCTTTGCTCATTGCCGGAGTTGAACTAAAAGATCCTGCCGACTTTGTAAAAAGTCTGAACAGTTTGCTCAGTAAGTAACGAATGAAATTGGTGGTTTCGAGTGCCTCAACCACCGCATTTTATTCTTTTTAGACAGTTCCTTCTTTTGTAAAAGCGAACTTTCTGTGATTTATATAGAATTGCAAAAAGTTCGCTTTTTTATTTTCCTAACAAGACAAAATTTTTGCGATTTGTACAAGAATTTCATCCTGTTCATTAAATTCTTCAAACAAAAAACAACCGCTACTATTTAAAAAATCTTAATTTTGCACTGCAAAACCACAACGCCAAGTCTTCCCCCGAAAAATAAAACTTGATAAAATAAAACTATGGAACAGTATAAAAAAGAATTTATTGATTTTATGGTTGAATGCAATGTTTTAAAATTTGGCTCTTTTACGCTAAAAAGCGGACGCCAAAGTCCTTTTTTTATGAATGCCGGCGCTTACGTAACCGGAAGCCAACTTGCTCAACTTGGGGAATTTTACGCAAAAGCAATCCATACAAATTTCGGCGATGATTTTGACGTTTTCTTTGGTCCAGCATACAAAGGAATTCCGCTTGCAGTTACAACTGCAATTGCTTATTCAAGACTTTACGGCAAAGAAGTAAAATATTGTTCAGACAGAAAAGAAGAAAAAGATCACGGCGCAGATAAAGGTTCTCTTCTTGGATATAAAATAAAAGACGGCGATAGAGTCATAATTATTGAAGATGTATCAACTTCCGGAAAATCAATAGAAGAAACTTACCCAAAAATCAAAGCACAGGAAACAGTTCCTGACAGCATAAAGATTGTCGGTGAAATTGTAAGCCTTAATCGAATGGAAAAAGCGGCAGATTCAACAAAATCTGCATTGGAAACTATTACTGAAAAGTACGGATTTCCTGCAACATCTATTGTAACTATGAACGATGTTATTGAAGCACTTTACACAAACGGAGACAAAAAAATAATTACAGACGAAATAAAAAAATCTCTTGATGAATATTACGAACTGTACGGTGCAAAATAAACAGTCTTTTATAAAAACAACCCAAAACTCTACAACTCAACATAAAAAAATTGAATATTTTCAGTTATAGAGTTAAAATGATAACATATTGTTTTAATTATGGAGGACAATAATGAAAAAGATTTTAGGAATTATTGCTGTTTTAGCTTTAACCGCCGCAAGCACATTCGCTCTTGATCTTGGGGAAATTCAAGGAACTTGGCAAGATTCTAAATGGGATGCAAACTGGACTTTTGCCGCTGACGGAACAATCAAACTTACAAAAGCATCAAGCGGTGAATCTGTATACACTTTTACCGACTCAAATATAAAGAATTTCAAACTTAACGCAGGAACTTCCGGAGTCACAATTTCTTTTGACTGCGCAGACACAGAACGCTCTTATAAATTTACAAAACCTATCAGTTTGAATGCAGACCTTGATATGCACATAGATCCAGAATGGACAACATCTGATTATGACACAACAATCAAATTTCAGAAAAAGTAGTTTTGAACTTTGATTTAATCAAAAAGTCTTGAAAACTGATTTTCAAGACTTTTTTTATATCTTTTTATAAAACAACACAAAAATGGCAGCAAACAAAAAAAACAAATGAATCTATTTTTTGCAAACAAGAACCATTGTTGCCGCAGTCTGGTCATAAAACTGTTTTTCATATCCACCATAGATTTCCACACTTTTATAACCAATTTTCAAAAGTTCTTTTTTCAGTTCCGGTGCAGAATAAAGTCGCTGAACAAATTCGTGTTCAATTTTTTTTCCGTCTGCAAACGTAAGATTCCAAACAGAACGGAGTCCTTCCCATGCGCCAACTACGCTAAAATTCGTTTCCACCTCTATTCCAGAACGAAAAAATTTTTCTCCTTCAGTAAAATTCAAAATTGCAGTTTCGCGGCTTACACATTCCAAAATAAAAGTTCCGCCATTTTTTACGCAATCAAAAATATTTTTTAAAATTAAAAAATCATCCTCTTCTGTTTTGCAATAACCAAAAGAGGTGTACAAATTTACAACGCAATCGTATTTTTGCACACTTTTAAAAAAGCGCAAATCTTTGTTTAAAAGCGTCAATACTACATTTTCGTACTCTGCACTTTCTTTTGCCGCATCAAGTTCAGACTGAATTATATCAATTCCAGTTACATCCAACCCTAAAAGAGCCAATTCAACACTAATTCTTCCTGGCCCGCATCCCGCATCTAAAACAGAATTACCACGTTTCAATCCGGCAAGCGACATTACAGCAGTTGCAACACCAGCAGCTTCTGCCCAACGATTTTCATCAAAAATAACAGGTGCATAATCCTGCCAGAAATTTTCATTTTCAAACCATTCTTTTTTCAAAACATTCCCGCTTTATAAAACAAGTTTCAATTGAACTTCTAAAGTTCAATCCCAATTTTTATAAACTTATTCCTTCAAATGATAAATTTTTCCATTATTGATAATTTTTTTTGAAATTCATCTAAAAAAAATCTGTATTTTTTATTATAT